>JANPGU010000081.1:0-17327 GCA_031424095.1 Gammaproteobacteria bacterium | reverse complement strand
GCCGCGGACATAGCTGATAGCGCCCAGCTTCTGCAGCTTGCCGGCTGCCTCCGTCACACCTTCCCGGCGCACACCCAGCATGTTGGCGATCAGTTCCTGGGTCATGAGCAGCTCATTGCTGTCGAGCCGATCCAGCGACAGCAGCAGCCAGCGACACAACTGCTGATCGACGGAGTGATGGCGATTGCATACCGCCGTCTGCGCCATCTGTGTGATCAGAGCCTGGGTGTAGCGCAGCAGCAGTAACTGCAGCGCGCCACTGCGATGAAATTCTTCCTTCAGCAGCGGACCCAGCAGGCGATAGGCATAACCGGCACTCTGGACAACGGCGCGGCTGGGCGTGGTCTCACCGCCCATGAACAGCGCAATGCCGATCACACCTTCCCTGCCCACCACCGCGATTTCCGCGGACGCGCCATCTTCCAGCGTATAGAGCAGCGACACGATGCAATCCGTTGGGAAGTAAACCTGTCGAAGCACGTCGCCGGACTCGGAAAGCACCGCTCCCAGCTGCATGGGAACAAGCTTGAGATGCGGATAGATCCGGTCGCATTCTTCCGGCGACAGGGCCGCCAGCAGCTGGTTCTGCTGCGGGGAGTGATTGGCAGACATGTGCTCGGGTCCTTGCCTGGCCCCTGGTGGCCATTGCAGAGGCAAGCGTAAATCACCCCTGCGCGGGCGTGGCACATTTATTGCCGCTGGATCTGCCTTATATGTACGGTGCCGCACAGAAGGTTGCGGTGCCGCACGCGGTACTGCGGGGTTGGCTGCGGACTCAGCCCGGGGACGCACTGAGGCTTGCCAATGACGGTCAGATCGCCGTGCTGCAACCGGATTCTGCTGACGGGTTTGTCGCCATCACGTTTGGCATAGTTGCCGTCGATCGCCGCCCCCGCCATGGTGGAACCGGCGCGACCTGCTTGCGCTGCAACCCCAGTTCGCACCGCTGCTTGCCGGACACGCGGAAAGAACCCGGATCCCCTGCCATGACGACGGCCACCCTGAATTCTCCCCATGCAAGGACACCGTCATTGCTGCTGTCAGGGTGTCCTGCCCGCGATCGACGCGCCCCCGCACGATACCGACGACCCAGGGTGCGCCACCGAGCAGCAGCGCAAGAATCACCAGCGACAAGACGATCTTTCTGATGTTGCGCCGGCTCAGTGCTTTCGCGACCTGGTGGACCACCAGATGCCGGCAATCAGCAGAACCTGCAGCGCCAGCCTGGCGCCGAGCAGGCTGCGGGAGATTCCAGGGAACAGCGCCGGGTGCATCCACGTGTACACGTTCGCGGGCGTCACACAAATGGTCAGCGCGATCAGGCCGGCCCCGGCCAGCGCCCGGGTTCGGGGAACCAGGATTCCTGCTGCGCCAAGCAGCTCGAATATTCCGCTTACGTAAACCGCCGCAAGCGGGAACGGGACATAGGGAGGCACAATTCGCAGGAACGATGCGGTAAAGACGAAGTGAGCAATGCCTCCGGCGAAGAACCAGACGAAAACGAAGGCCAGGGCGAGCTTGCGATCGCTCAACCGCCCTGCACCTGCCAGCAGAAATCTGGCCGTGGCTTGAACAACTGGTCGAAGGCACGATAGCCACAGCCCACTGCCAGCAGCAGGAGCAATGCGGCAATGGAAACCATCTTCAGCATGGTCAGTCCAGCAACTCATGCCCTTTCGGCAGATGTGCGGCGTGCCAGGTTGCCAGCCGGTGCCGGATGGTCTTCTCGCTCACCTGCTCTTCGGGCATTGGCGCGATGATCTTGTCGTGGACCAGCAAGCGGTAGACATACAGCGCCTTGTTGCTGGCGGAATCGGTGGCTTCGAACTGCACCACCTTGCGACCTTCGGCATAAGCAACGCCCGCCAGCAGCGCGGCCTTGAACAGCTCGGCTTCGTGTTTGCGCTTCTTCATTGGCGCAGTGTCCCACGGCGCAAGGCGCGGCGCATTACGAACCCGTTGAGCTGGGCTAACATGCACGGTGAGTGAAATTCGGCGGCGGCGACGATTGCGGGGGATTCATGCTGATTAAATCCGTGGTCTATGAAAATGGCAGCAAGATCGCCGAGATCGAGCCTGCCCAGATCCGGAATTACCTGCATCGTCCCGAGTGCTTCGTCTGGGTTGCCCTGTCGGATCCAAGTGTCGAGGCGCTTGCCGAGATGCAGGAGCAGTTCGGACTGCATCCTCTGGCGGTCGAAGACGCCTGCCATGGCCACGAACGCCCGAAGATCGAGGAGTTCGGCGACAGCCTGTTCGTCGTGCTGCATATGATCGAACTCGACGGCGCCACGTTCCGCGTGGGCGAAGTCGATATCTTCAGCGGCCCGAACTATGTGCTGTCCGTGCGCCGGGGCGTGGAGCGCGGCTTCCAGGATGTGCGTTCCAGGTGTGAGCGCGAGCCCGAGCTGCTGCGCCACGGCTCCTGCTATGTGCTCTATGCGCTGATGGACGCGGTGGTCGACCGCTATTTTCCCGTACTGGATGCACTCGAGAATGAGCTTGAAAGCATCGAAGAGCGGATTTTCGAGATCCACAGTTCGCCGCGCGCCACGATGGAAGCATTGTACGAACTCAAGCAGCGCCTGATGACCCTGAAGCACGCCATTGCACCGCTGCTCGAGGCTGTCTCCAACCTGTCCGGTGCCCGTGTGCCGGCACTGCTGCTGAATCTGCGCGAATACTTCCGCGACATCTACGATCATCTGCAGCGGCTGAATCAGACCATTGATTCAACCCGGGACACCATTGGCACAGCCATATCGGTCAATATTTCGATGATCAACCTGCAGGAAAGCGAGACCATGAAGCGCCTCGCGGCCTATGCGGCCCTGGTCGCGGTGCCAACGCTGATCGCGGGCATCTATGGGATGAATTTCGAGCACATGCCGGAGCTGCATTGGCGCTATGGCTATGCACTTTCGATCGTCGCGATGACGGCGATCGACATCTACCTCTATTCGCGCTTCCGCAAGGCGAAATGGGTGTAGCGGGCTACTTGAGGACCGGCGTTTCCAGGCTGGTCACCATGCGTTCGCGCAGCGTCACGCTGCCGCTGAGGAATCCGGCCGAGCCGATTTCGATGGCATACAGCAGCACGCGCCCGCCGCCGCTGACCCGCAGCGACGTTGGTGGCCCGAGCTGGCCGATCACTTCCAGTCCACTCATGCCGTTACGGACGCGTTGCCACTTCGCCGCATCGATCCATGCTCCAGCGACTGGCAGGACATCGGGTCTGACGGGTGGACGAATCTGCTCCGGACGGGCCATTTGCAATCGCAACGCGTCGATCTGTTGTGACTGCGCCTGCACCTGGCGCTGCAGGTTGCGCATATCCTGCTCGAGCTGGGAAACCTTCCATTCATCTGCCGCGACAGCGACAAGTGGCGCGCAACAAAGGATTGCAACCAACACACGATTCATACGTCCGCCTGGAGAATTTCTTAACTCAAAGCATACGCATACCCTGAGCCGGCGGTCCGAGGGTTATGGATTCCTACATCCGGGGAAGACCGCTGCTTACATAACGGCAGACGCTGCTGCAGCATTTTGTAAATACGGGCAGGGGCGCCCGGACCAACGCCTGGTCGGAAGGGGCTTTCAATGTACGGCAACACTCAGCTCATGGAACATCGTTGGGGAATCCGCATGGACGTGCACGCTGCCGCGGAGATCCGCACAGCCGATGGCCTGTCGAAGGTTGTCAAGGTGCGCAGTGCCAGCCTCAGCGGCGCCTTCCTGGAAACAGACACGCCGTGTCCACTGTTGTCCCGCATCGCAGTGCGCCCGCTCGCCAAAACCGACTGGCTGGAGGCCTGCGTGGTTCGCGTAGAAAAAGCCGGCATCGCGATTGAATGGCTTGATCCCGGCCTGCACCCCGTATACGTGTTTCTTTCCCATGCAGCGGATGCAACGACACCCGCGAGGTAGTTTGATCATGACCCCAGACAACGTGAACAGGGACGGCATCATCGGACGGGACAGCAATCCAGCTGGACCGGGCCCGCACATCATGGCAGCCGATACGCTGACGGGTGACAAGGTGGTCAATCCGGCCGGTGCCAGCCTCGGCGAAATCACGCACATCATGCTGGATGTCTCGCAGGGCACCATCGCCTATGCGGTGCTCTCGTTCGGCGGAATCCTGGGCATCCACGGCAAGCTGTTTGCAGTTCCGTGGCATTCGCTGGCACTGGACATCGAGAACAAATGGTTCGTGCTCAACATCGAAAAAGAACGGCTCCGCGATGCGCCGGGTTTCGACAAGGATCACTGGCCGGCGATGGCAGATCCGGCATGGGAAAAAGAAGTGCACGCGTATTACGGACCCGTGGCTGTCTCGAGGCGCCCTTTCATCTAGAGCGTTGACCCCTGCGCGCCGCCTATGGCCTACTGCCCGCTTCGCAAAGAACAACAAGCTGCGGGCGTGAGAGACCGTTGACGGTCCGCTACGGGGGAATTGTGCCGGATCACCCTTTGCTGACGAATCGCTATCGGATGCGGTTCGTTGGAATCCTGTTTCTGGTCTGTTTCTTCAATCTCGCGGACCGCACCGTATTTTCGGTGCTGGCGCCGTTGATCCGCGTCGAGCTCGGGCTCAGCGACACACAGATCGGACTGCTGCAGGGACTCGCCTTCGCCTTGTTGTATGGGGGACTCGGCATTCCGGTGGGCTGGCTTGCGGAACGTCGCAGCCGGATCGCCATCATCGCGTTCGCCACGGCGTTCTGGTCCGCCGCCACGGCGTTCTCGGGCATGGCGACGAGCTTCGGCACGATGCTGCTGGCGAGAATTGGGGTCGGCATGGGTGAGGCTGGTTTCACCGCGCCCACCAGTTCGCTGGTGGCCGACCACTTTCCACGTGCCCGCCGCGCCACCGGGATGTCACTGATCATGCTGGGCCTGCCTCTCGGTGCGCTGGCTGGCGCGCTGTTCGCGGGCGTCATTGCCGAGCGCTGGGGTTGGCGCGCGGTGTTCTTTGCTTTCGGTATCCCCGGACTGCTGGTGGCTCTGCTCACCTGGCTCGGATTGACCGAACCGCCGCGCGGACTGGCGGATGGGGTGGAAAAGGCCAGGCACACACCGCCGGCGCTGCGCGCTGTGTTTTCCCATCTGTGGTCGGTGCCCAGCCTGCGCTGGGTCGTGATCGGTGGCTCCATCTGCGCGATCGGCATCCAGGGCGTGGCGCAGTTCATGGTGCTTTACTTCGTGCGCAGCTTTCATCTGCCGATCAGCAGCGCTGCAGCCCTGTTCGGCATCGTGTCCGGGTCGTCGCTGGCGGTGGGATTGCTGGTGGGTGCCTTCGGCACGGACCGGGCGTCGGCGCGCGACGTGCGGTGGTGGGTGCTGGCACCAGCCGCGGCACTGGCCCTGACGACCGTGTGCTTCGTGATCGGCTTCCAGAGCGCGAGCCTGCCGGTGGCCGTCACGCTGATCGCACTGGGCTGCATGGGCGCGATGATTCACTACGGGCCCACCGTCGGCCTGATCCAGAACCTGACGCCGGTGAACATGCGCTCGTCGGCGGCGGCTGTGTTTGCCATGTGCTATGCGCTGGCCGGTGCCGGCATTGGACCGACTTTCGTCGGCTTTGCCAGCGACCGGATCGCGACCTCTGCCATGGGGCGTGCCGACTATCTGGCTGTGTGCCGACCCGGTGCGACGGCACCTGCACTGACCGGTGCCTGTGCCGAGGCTGCGCGCGCCGGCCTCATCGGCGCGCTGACGCTGTGTGTACTGGCCTATGTGGTTGCCGCGATCTTCTATGCCATGGCGAGCCGCACGCTGCACAGCGATCTCAGGACCGGTTGATGGCTGCGATGAAGCGCGCGATGCGCGGCCCGAGATCGTCGTTGCCCGATCCGATCGCCTGGGCCGGCGACAGGTGGTTGTGCCCTGCGAGGAATTCCAGCGGCGGATAGCGCCCTTTTGCCTGGTGCCACGCCTGCACGAGCTGCACGGCCTGATCCTGGAAGTCGCGCGGATCGAACTCGCTGACCGAGAACAGCAGCGGCAGCGAGCTTGCGAGCAATCCGGCGGTGAGGCGCGCTGTCGCGCGCGTGGCGGGTTCTTCACCGTAATAGGCATCGCTGAACGGGTTCGGCGGCTGCGTGACCGGATCGTAGATACCCGACACCATCAGTGCACCGGCAAGTCCGGTGGACTCATCGCGATCGCGGTGAGCCTGGCTGACATACGCGGCGACATGCGCCGCGCCCGCGCTCTGACCCATGAGGAAGATCGCATCGGGGTCGCCGCCGAAGGAAGCGATGTGCGTGCGCAGCCAGCTCACGGCCAGGCCCATGTCCTGCGGCCCGCTGGGCCAGCGATGCAGCGGCGCGAGACGATAGGTGAGCGTGACACCGACAAAACCCTGCTGTGCAGCCCACTGCCCGACATTGTCATAGAAGGGCGAACCGGCACTGGTCTTGTCGCCCATCACGAAGCCACCGCCGTGCACGTACACCAGCACGGGCGCGCGCGCGGGCGTGCCCTGGCGGAAGATATCGAGGCGGTGGCGCGCATCCGGACCATAGAACTGATCGCGGCTGATCGCGACCGAAGGGTCGGGCTGCGCGGCAAGCGACGCCAGCAGTGCGGAAGTCCCCTGCAGCATTGCGGGACCGAGTTCCGCGCCCAGTGCCTGCAACCTTGCGCGCATATCAGGTGTCATGTCTGCGCTCCTTCCATCAGCAGCACCGGCTTGATCACGCGGCCATGATGCACGTCGGCAAAAGCGCGGGCGATTTCGTCGAAACGGTAGAAAGTCAGCAGACGGTCGAAGGGAAAGCGGCCCTGGCGCCAGTAGTCGATCAGCTGTGGCAGGAACACGGCAGGATGGGCATCGCCACCCAGAATGCCCCGCAACTGCCGGCCACCGGCCAGCATCGGAAACATTGACGGCGCCCACGCGCCACGCGGTGCGGCAACGAAGCCGCAGGTGCCATTCATGGCCAGCACATCCAGTGCCATGCTGTGCACGGCCGGCACCGTGGTGCTGTTCAGGCTGCAGCGCACACCCCTGCCCGTCACGGCCCGTATCTGCTTGACGGCGTCGTCGTCGGAGTGGAACGCATGGGTTGCACCCAGTTCGCGTGCCAGCGCCAGTCGCTCTGCATTCACATCGACGGCCACGATGTGGCGGGCGCCCACCAGGCGCGCCGCCATGATGGCAGACAGCCCGACCCCGCCTACACCAAACACCGCGATCGAGTCGCCGTAGCCGACCTGCAGTGCTTCGATCACGGCGCCGGCACCCGTGATGACGCCACAGCCCAGCGGCCCGAGCTTTGCCAGCGGCAGGTCCTGGTCGACCTTGACCGCCGTGCGTTCGGGCACCACCGCATGCGTGGCGAAGCTCGACTGGCCGAAGAAATGCGAATGGACAGGCGCGTCGCCAGCGCTCAGCGCAGTCGAACCGTCCAGGCGGCGACCACCGAAACACAGTGGCATCGCCAGATCGCAATAGGTCGGCCGGTTGGCGAGGCAACTCGGGCAATGACCACAGGAGCTGCCGCTGAGGATCACGTGGTCGCCCATCGCGAAACCGCGCACGCCGGCGCCAAGCGCCTGCACTACTCCTGCGCCTTCGTGTCCCAGCACGATGGGATGCGGCGCATGGCGGCCGGGATGTTCGTGCAGGTCTGTATGGCAGATGCCGGTGGCAACCAGCCGCACCAGCATCTCGCCCGCGCGCGGCGCCTCGAGCTCCAGTGGCTCGAGGGTTGGCGCATCACCGGAAGACCGGCTGACCGCGGCAGTGACACGCATCTTCAACCCTTGTTGTTCGGGTTGGAAACCGGGGCGCGCGGCGGCCGCGGCATGGTGATTTCACCCTGCCAGGGGATGTCATCCAGCTGCGTCCACGCGTTGACGGTGAGGCTCTGGAACTTCCAGCTGCCTTCCTTGCGGGTGACGTGATCGATGCGGGTGCCGATGCCGAAAACGAAATTCTTCCGGTATTCGACGCTGTGCTGGAGGATCTGGAAAAAGCAGCGGACGTCCGCTTCGCCTTCCTCGGCACGCGGCTCCATGATGAAATGATTCATCAGGTGCTGGCGGCCGATCCACCAGTGCTGCCGGTCGTACCACAGCGATTGCAGATTCGCCGTGATGGCTGCATGCCCCTGCACCTTGCCCTGCCAGAGATGATCGAACGAGGCGTCCTGCGTGAACACCGACAGCGCCATGTCTAGATCGGCGAGGTCGATGCCCCAGGCATAACGCGAATACAGTTCCTGGATTTCCAGCCGGTCCAGCGCACTTAATTGCCAGCTCATGCCTCAACCCTCCTGCGGCAGATGATGGTCGTTCTGGATGTCGGCCGGTGCGGCGTGCTGGGTCAGCAGCGCCTTGCGGCGCATGAAGCGCAGGATGGCTTCGGGTCCGGTGCGCGAACCACCACCCACCCCCGAGAATCCGAAGCTGTTGGTGCCGATAGTGCGGTTCTTCGCAAAGGTCAGAAAAGTGTCCTGCAGGAACACCGCACCGGCATTGAGCTGTTCGGCAATCGGCAGTGCCTCGGCCTCGGTGCCTGCAATGACCGAGGCGGTGAGACCAAAGGTGGTGTCGTTTGCCAGTGCGACAGCCTCGTCGATGGTGCTGAACTTCATCACCGGCAGGCAGGGACCGAAGGTCTCGTCCTGCATGATCAGCATGTCGTGGGTCACGTCCGTGAGCACCGTCGGACGCATGTAGAGACCACCCGCATGGTTTTCAATGGCACCGCCCGTCAGGATCGTGGCGCCCTTCGCCACCGCGTCGGCGAGGTGACGCTCCACGATCTGCGCCTGTGGGGCGAAGGTAAACGGATGCAGGTGACCGGCGCGCGGGTTGCCCGTGTTGAGCCGCACTGCCCTGGCCTTTGCCACGAGTTTCGTGACGAACTCGTCGTGGATGGCGGCGGCCACATAGATGCGTTCGACCGAGAAGCAGACCATGCCATTGGCATGCGCCGCGCCGCGCAGCACGGCCGTGGTCGCACGTTCGAGATCGGCGTTCGCCGTGACGATCACTGGATCCTTGCCACCGAGTTCCAGGTAGCCCGGAATCAGGCGTTCGGCGCAGTGGATGGCGATCTTGCGGCCAGTAGGCACACTGCCGGTGAAGCAGACCACATCGGCATGGTCGATCACTGCCTTGCCGGTCTCGGCGTCGCCGGTCACGAAATCAAACACGGCGGCGAGCTCCGGCACGGCGCGTACACTCTCGAACAGCGGACCGGTGAAGCGCGGCGTGATCTCACTGGGCTTCAGCAGCACGGCGCAGCCGGCAAACAATGCGGGCACGGCATCGAGCAAGGCCAGCATCATGGGCGCGTTCCACGGGCTGATCACACCGCAGAGTGGATAGGGAACAAACTGCGTGCGCACTTCGACCGTGGGCACGGCGCGTGATGGGCCGCGGAAGCTGGCCTTGTCGAGGGCGATGGCAGCATCTTCCAGCCAGCCACCGATGTTGCCCATGGTGATGAAGCCCTGCAGATACGAGGTGTGGCAACCACCCGTATCCTCTGCATCGGACTGCGCGATGGCAGCGGCGCGCTTGCGCACCTCGGTCAGCCAGCGCGCCATCACGGCATTGCGGCCCGGCAGACCCAGCGCGACCCAGGATTTCTGGTTCTCCCGCAGCCTTGCAGCGCGCGCGCCAACCTCGCCGGCATCCGCCACCGGAAGATCGAAATCGACAGCACCGGTGCGCGGATTGCGCACCGCGATGGTCCGTGGGCTGTTCGCCATCAACGCCCCTTCAATTGTCTTCTTGTATGAGCCGGAGCATTATGTTGGAACACCAACAAACAATCCATGCGCCGGCGTGCCAGTGTAGCCCGGCGTTGGGGGAACCAACATGCCGGAACCGTTCATCCAGGCGCTGAGTTTCTACGGCACGGCAAAGCCTTGCCGTTTCGAGGCCGACGTTTACGACTGCGAGGTGCTGGGTGAGTTGCCTGCAGCACTTGATGGGTCGTACTTCCGCTGTGGCGCCGACCGCGCCTACCCGACGCTGGCAGGCGATGTCATTCTCAATGGCGATGGCATGGTCTCGGTATTCCACATTGCGTCCGGCAAGGTCGACTTCCGCTGCCGCTATGTGAAGACGCAACGGTACCTCGCCGAACGCAACGCGCGATCGCGGCTGGCCGGAAAATATCGCAATGGCTTTACCGATGCGCCCGCATTGGCCGGCCTGGACCGCGACAACACCGGCAACACCAGCGCGTTCTGGCATCACGGCCGTCTTTATGCCCTGCGCGAAGATTCCATTCCGATGGAGCTTGATCCGGACACCCTTGAAACACGCGGGCCCGCCGAGTTCAAGCCGGGGCTCAGGACCCGCACCATGACTGCGCATCCGAAGATCGATCCGGTCACAGGCGAATGGTGGAGTTACGGCCAGTTCTGTCACAAGGAATACCGCAACGAGATGGCGCTGACGGTGCTGGATCGTGACGGCAAGCTGATCCGCCAGGAAGAGCTGCAGATGCCATATCCGGGTGTCTGCCATGACTTTGCGATGACGCGCGAGCATGTGGTGTTTACGGTCATGCCGCTTACCGTCGACATGGCCCGGGTGCGGTCCGGCGGCGATTTCTACGCCTGGGATCCTGCCCTGCAGCCGATATATGGCGTCATGCCACGCAGCGGCACCACCGCCGACATCCGCTGGCACGCCGTGCCCGGCGCAATGATTGCGCACTTCATGAACGCCTGGTCGGACGGCGGCAAAGTGGTTGTCGATGGCTTCGCCGCGCCGGGCAACAGCTTTGCATTCTTCAACGACGTCCATGGCAATCCCACGCGCAACGCGGTCGCCGAGAGCTGCCTGACCAGACTGACCTTCGATCTCGCGGACGCTGCGGCGAAAGTCGGTTTCGAGCCCTTTGCCGCTGCGATCGGCGAAATGCCCAAGATCGACGACCGGCGCGCGCTGCAGCCCTATCGCCATGGCTGGCACAAGACCGTGGAAGGCATCGCGATGGTGGACTGGCACACCGGCACGCACCGCGTGCATCAGCTGCTGAAGACGGACAATCCCGGCATCGGACAGGAATCGGTGTTCGTGCCCCGCTCGCCGGATGCTGCAGAGGGCGATGGCTACATCCTTGCCGTGGTGAACCGGGTACGGGAAAACCTGGCCGAACTATACGTGCTCGACACGGCCGACTGGCTGGGTGCGCCAGTGGCACGGGTGCGGCTGCCGTTCAACCTGCCGATGAGTTTCCACGGCTGCTTCGTGCCGCGCAGCGGAGCACAGCTGCCGCGTTGACGGGGATCGCCTCAGCCCTTGGCCATATGGTCGAGGCACTGTCCCGCCAGCTGCTCAAGGCTGTGGTTCAGGGTGCGCAGTTCGCCGGCAGAGAACAGCTGGTCGAACTCCCGCTCGAACTGCCGCCATTCAGCACTGAAAACGACATAGACTCTGCGCCCTTTCGGGGTCAGCGCGAGATAGGCGCTGCGCCGGTCCTCGGGGTGCGCCGTGCGGCGGACCAGGCCGTCGGCTTCCAGTTTTCGCAATGCGCGACTGAGATCGCCCCGGTCCAGCCAGGCATAGTCTGCCAGTTCCCGGAACGTCGACCTTGCGGCCAGCGAGAGCAAGGCCACCGCTCGCCATTGCGCAACGTTGATGCCGAAGTCTCCCAGCCGTCGCACCATGCAGCGGTCAACGAGCCTGCCCAGGATAGCCAGGTGCAGCGCGAGATTGGGGGTGCCGTTGACGCGCCAGGCCTTGTCCAGCTGGCCCAGCGATCGACTCTTGTTCTGCGTCATGGATCGGATTCCGCAAGCTGCCGTTGCCGCAAGTTTACGCGTCACGCACGCAAAGACGTCCCGCTGGAACGCGTTGAGGTAACCTCAACGGGATCGGTCCCAGGTTGCAAGGGCGCTGTCTTCAATGAACGATTCCGTGGCCGATGGCTTCCCCTCTGCGACACGCATTGTCGGACTGGGAGCATCCGCGGGCGGCCTTGTAGCGCTTGAACAGTTTCTGGGTCAAGTGCCGGCTGGCAGCGGCCTTGCTTATCTGGTCGTACAGCACCTGGACCCGACCCAGAAAGCCATGCTGGTGGAACTGTTGCAGCGTTGCTGCGCATTACCCGTCAGCGAGGCCGTGCACGGCATGCGCGTGGAGTCCGGCAACGTCTATGTCATTGCACCCAACACCGAGCTGACAGTCGCCGCAGGAAAGTTGCGGGTACAGCCGCCGAGTGGGCAGCGCGGGCTGCGACTGCCGATTGATGTCCTGTTCAGTTCCCTGGCGCGCGAACAGGCAGAGCAGGCCATCGGCGTCGTTCTGTCCGGCATGGGATCCGATGGCACTCTGGGTTTGCAGGCCATCCGCGGTCAGGGCGGACTGACGTTGGCGCAGTCGCCGGAGACTGCACAGTTCGACGCCATGCCGCGCAGCGCCATGGAGGCCGGCACCTGCGACATTGTGGCCGCGCCCGCGGAACTGCCGCAACACATCTTCAGGTATCTCGCCACACGCGACCTGAAGTCCGGCCTGCCGCCCGACAATAGTGCGGAAGCCAACCAGGCCCTGGCAAACATCATTGAACTGCTCCGCGCGAATGGCAAGCACGATCTCTCCCAGTACAAACCCAGCACGCTGCAGCGACGCAGCGAACGCCGCATGGGCGTGCATGGCCTGCCTGACCTTGCAACGTATGCAACATTTCTGCGGGCCAACCCGCAGGAATTGCAGCTGCTGTTCAAGGAGATGCTGATCGGGGTCACCAGCTTCTTCCGGGATCCGCAGGTGTGGAAGGTACTGGGCGAAAAGGCGCTGCCCGCGCTGCTTTCACAGCGGCAACAATCCGTGCGCCTGCGGGCATGGGTGGTCGGCTGCTCTACCGGGGAGGAGGCCTATTCACTGGCCATGCTGTTCCGGGAAGTGGTCGAGGCGCTGCCGCAGGCATCCAGCTGGAAGCTGCAGATCTTTGCCACGGACCTGAGTTCCGACGCGATAGCGATTGCGCGGCGCGGATACTACGCGCAGAGCATCACGGCAGACGTTTCGCCGGAGCGGCTGCAGCGCTTCTTCAACGCTGATGGCGATGGCTACCGGATCGAACAGTCCCTGCGCGAGACCGTTCTGTTCACCCAGCACAATGTGATACTCGACCCACCGTTCACGCGACTGGATCTGTTGTCGTGCCGCAACTTGTTGATCTATTTCACCTCCGCGCTGCAACAGCGCCTGCTGCCGCTGTTTCACTATGCGCTGCGCGAGGAATCGATTCTGCTGCTGGGAGAGTCCGAGACCGTCGGGCGATCCCTGGACCTCTTTACACCGCTGGACGGTCGTGCCCGCCTCTACATGCGCGGTGCAGGCCCCGCCGCAGGTCGCTTCGTGGACTTTCCCATCCATCGTGGCATAACGTTACGCACCGCGCACAAGGACTCGAAGTTGACCACTTCCCAGAATCAACTCAACAGCCTGCAGGAATTGGCCGACGCATTGCTGCTGCAGCAGTTCTCGCCGCCCGCAGTACTGGTGAACGAACACGGCGACATCGTCTACATCAGTGGTCGCACCGGGCGCTACCTGGAGCCTGCTGCTGGACGGGCCAACTGGAACGTGCACGTCATGGCGCACGAGGCGATCCGCACGCAACTGGCTGCCGCGATGCGACAGGCGCTGCGCGAGAAAAGCAGCGTCGAAGTGCGCGGACTGAAAGTCGGTGACGGCGCTGCCGATGCCGTCGACATCGTGGTCAAGGCATTGCTGGAGCCGCCGGCCATGCACGGCATGGCCTTGATCGTTTTCCGGGAGGTTCCGGTGCCAGCTGCGCACAAGGGACGCAGGCGGCCGGCGGGCGCCCCGGACCCGCTGCTCGCCGATGAGCTCGCCCGATCACAGGACGAATTGCGTGCTCTCCGGCAGGAAATGCGCGCTTCCGCAGAGGAACTGCAGGCAGCCAATGAAGAGCTGCAGTCCACCAACGAGGAACTGCAGTCGGCCAATGAAGAGTTGACCACGTCGAAGGAAGAGTCGCAGTCCATGAACGAGGAGCTGCAGACGATCAATGCGGAGCTTCATGCCAAGCTCGACGACCTGGCGCTGGCGCAGAGCGACATGCAGAACCTGCTGAACAGCACGGACATCGCCACGCTGTTCCTGGACAATTCGCTCAATGTGCGGCGCTTCACTGAACACATGAAACGCATCGTGCAACTGCGCGATGCGGATATCGGCAGGCCATTGAGTGATCTGGCGAACACATTGATCTATCCGGAGCTGCACGCGGACGCCAAGGAAACACTGCGCACCCTGGTGTTCAGCGAGAAGCAGATTCCCACCAAGGATGGCCACTGGTTCAATGTGCGCATCATGCCGTACCGCACGGTGGCCAATGTGATACAGGGTGCAGTGATCACGTTCATCGACATCACCGCTGCAAAAGGCCTGGAAGAGAGGTTGCGCAGCGCTGACCCGGGTAGTGCAGGGTAGAATTTCATCGCACGGGACGAAGCCACGCGAGGTATCAATCATGGCCAACAAGGCATTTTTACCCACTGAGCAGCATGCGCTGCGGACGCGAGCCGTCATGCAGCTTGGCAGGACCGGACCTGGCACCGAACCTCACGCGAGGATGCCGAAGGCTCTGGTGGTTCTCCACGACCTCGCGAGCTCACCCGCCACGGCGGTGCAGGCGCTGGCGCTGCTGCATGAACTGCAGGTGCACCAGGTGGAGCTGGAGATCCAGGACGAAGAACTGCGTCGCATGCGCACTGAACTCGAAGCATCGCTGGTGAGGCATGTCCAGCTTTACGATGCGGCGCCGGTTGGTTACATGACGCTGGACGCAGATACGACGCTGCATGAATTGAATCGCCGCGCCGCGACATTGCTCGGACAAGCGCGGGATTATCTGCTGGGGCGCACTCTGGAGAGCCAGCTGGTGCCAGGAAGCCGGGGCACGCTGCGCAGCCTGCTCGACGGGCTGTCCTGGAAGGGCGTCACGACGACCAGAGGGACACTGCAGATTGCCCTGCCGTTCGGTGCGCCCCACCAGGTGCATGCAACGGCGGCCCGCGACCCTGACGGTCACAGGTTCCTGCTGGTCCTGCTGGAGACTGATCCGTCCCCGAGCCCTTCCGGCATTGCTCACCAGTTGTAGCCCAGGCGGGCGTAGAGGAACCGCCCGTTGAATCCAAACGGTGAATAGCGCGAGTAAGACGTCGCGCCGGTGGTGTTCACCGTGACGGGGGTCTGCGTCGGGTATTTGTCGAGCACATTGTCCGCACCGATTGCGACCGTGAATCCCTCGCCGAAGCGCGTACGCAGCTCCAGGTCCACAAGCACCGCAGAGCCGAGCAGCACGTCCAGCGCGGCAGTGGGTTGGGGCTCGACAATCTTGCCGTAGTGCGTGGCCTTCAGAGTCGCGCCGAGCAGGCCAAAGCCCGTGGCCTGGTCCCAGTTCACCATCAGCGACTGCTTGTTGTCCGGCTGGCCCTGCTCGAAGGTGATCACGTTGATGCGCCCGAACAGGGTGCCGCCCTGTGGAATCACATTGGTAGTCGGCAGCGCAGTGACATTGGTCGAATTCCAGTTGGCCGACAGCGTGAAATCCCATTTGCCCACCGCGGCGGTCGGCAGAGCGTAGTGCAAAACCGCGTCCACGCCCTTGGTGGTCGTATCCACGCCATTGATGAAGAACCGCGCGCGGCCAATGCCGAAGGGCCGCAGCAGCGCATCGATGGCCGTTGTGCCACCGAGGTTTTCGGAGAGCACGATGCGATCGTCTATTTCGATGCGATACACGTCAACGGTGGCCTCGAAACCGGCCAGCCGCAGCACCGCGCCGAGCGAATAGTTGGTGGACTCTTCAGGCTGCAGCGGCTGCGCGCCCAGTGCCCGGGCAACGGCCGAGGACGGAGGAAATGTGCCCACCTCAAAGGGAACGCCGCCAATGAAGTTCGTGGCCGTCGAAGTAAAGAAGCTCTGCTGCAAACCAGGGGCCCGGAAGCCGGTCGAGACCGTACCGCGCAGCGCCAGGCTTTCGACGAACTCGTAGCGGGCCGACACCTTGCCCGTGACTTCCGAGCCGAAGTCGGAATAATCCTCGCCTCGTACGGCGATGGCGGCTGTCAGCTTGCTGCTGAGCGGCGATTCGAGTTCGGCGTAAAGGGCGATGTTGCTGCGATGTTCGTCGACCTCATTGCCAGGCTGGAAGCCGGGAAATCCCTGCGCACCGGGTGCCGGATTGCCAAAGGCAGCTCCCTGCCGCGGCCCGGCGATGTAGGACGCAACCTCACCTGCCGTGATGCTGTAGCTTTCGCGGCGTGCTTCGAAGCCGATCGCAAGATTTGCCGCTCCGCCGCCGAGCAGGCCGAGGCTGCGCGCAAAATCGGCATTGAACACCAGCTGGTCATAGTCGAATCCACCGGAATCGAAACTGGTCGGCGAATTGGGGACCAGCGTGCCGTTGATGCTGTTTTCCGTGCGATAGCCGACTTCGTTGTAGCCGTAAACAACACTGAAATCTGTGCGCCAGCTGCCGAGCTCCCCCTTGGCGCCGAATCCGGTGGTGATGTCCCGGATGTCCGTGGCGATGAGCGGCAGAAAGCCATTCGGGTACACCGCGACACTGTTGTTGACGTTGTTGCGTAGCCGTGGGAACGCCGCTGATTCGCCGTCGCGCTGTTGATAACCGGCCCAGCCATACAGATTCCAGCTTCCCGCAAGCGGCAGCCCGGCATTGGCATAGACCGTTGCATCCTGCGTTTCCGGGTCACCGAAGCGCGAAGTGACACGGGGAGTTTCGGCTGGCGTGAGCGACGCGACGCGGATGTCGAGATCGCCGCGGCTGGTCGGGTTGCGGTCGCGGTACTCACCGGTCAGCGTGAGAAAGCCATCGGCGCCGAGGGGCAATCCGGTCCAGACAGAGACCGTTGCGGTCTCGCCGTCCTTTTCCGAACGCGATGAGCGAGCCGGCGAGACCGTGGTGTCGTAGCCGCCGTAGGTGACCACTGCGCCACCGCCGGAGGTGGCGCGCCGCAGCTGCAGGTTGATGACGCCAGCGATGGCATCCGAGCCGTACTGTGCCGACGCGCCATCACGCAGCACCTCGACACGTTCGATCGCCGCGATCGGGATCGTGTTGAGATCGACGCCAGATGATCCGCGCCCGATGCTGCCATTGACGTTCACCAGCGAAGACTGATGCTGGCGCTTGGAGTTGAGCAGCACCAGCGTCTGGTCTGGGGCCAGGCCGCGCAACGTGACGGGACGGATATGATCGGTACCGTCGCTGATTGCAGGTCTGGGGAAGTTCAGAGAAGGCGCTGCGATGGAGAGTGCCTGCGCCAGTTCCGTTGAACCCTGTG
>JANPGU010000080.1:0-21946 GCA_031424095.1 Gammaproteobacteria bacterium | reverse complement strand
GAGGATCACGATCCCGAAACCCGACTCGTGCCACGCGCCATCATGGCCGCACTGGGCACGGCGCCGGCGCTGCAGGTCTTCGGCAGCGACTACGCAACCGCGGACGGCACGGCCATCCGCGACTACATCCACGTCTCCGATCTCGCTCGCGCGCATGTGCGCGCACTGCATGCACTCGGCAACGGTGCCGCGTCGCAGGTGCTGAACCTGGGCACCGGTCGTGGCTACAGCGTGCGGGAGGTGCTGAACGCAGTGGGCAGCGCACTCGACCGCAAGGTTCCCCATGCCATTGCACCGCGTCGCGAAGGTGATCCGGGCGAGGTCGTGGCAGATGCGAGGCGCGCAAAATCCGTGCTCGGTTGGTCGGCAGAAGAGAGCTCCCTCGAGCATATCGTCACCACCGCGGCCCGCTGGCATTCCCTCCACCGCAAGAATCCATAGATGCCCTACAGACTGGGATTCGTGATGGAGCAGACGCTGGGTCATGTCACCCACGCGAAGAACCTGCAGCAGTGCATCCTGCAGGATCCGGACGTGATTCCGACCTGGATACCCGTGACGTCCGACATCGGCGACGTGTGGGACAAGGTTCCCTTGGTCCGCAACAACTGGACGCTGCGGGCCAGCTTGCGGGCCCGTGCACAGGTGCTCGCAGCGTTGCGCACCAACAAGCTCGACGGCCTCTTTTTCCATACCTGTGTAATGTCGATTTTTTCCCGTGGGCTGATGGCCAGGATCCCGACCGTCGTCTCCATGGACGCCACGCCACTGAATTTCGACAGCATCGGCTCGCCGTACGATCACACGCCCAGTTCGTTCAAGATGCTGGAGTCGCTGAAGAACGCCATCAACCGGCGCACCTTCAACAGCGCCGCGCGCCTCGTCACCTGGTGTGACTGGGCGAAGGATTCCCTGGTTGCCGATTACGGCATCGACGCCAGCAGGGTCGTTGTCATTCCGCCCGGCGTCGATGTGAACAAGTGGAAGCCGTCGCACGCGGTCGAAGCGAAGCTGCCGGTGCGACTGCTGTTCGTTGGCGGCGATTTCCGCCGCAAGGGCGGCGAGACCGTCCTGGACGCATTCGAGACATCGCTGCGCCAGGACTGCGAGCTCGACATCATCACCCGCGAGCAGGTCAACACGCGCGGGTTGACCGGCGTCAGGGTGCACCACGGCCTGGGGTCCAACGCGCCGGAGCTGGTGGACCTCTATGCGCGTGCCGACATCTTCGTCTTCCCCACGCAGGCGGACGTGCTGCCGCTGGCCATTATGGAAGCCATGGCCTCGGGCCTGCCCGTGATTACCACCGCGGTCGGGGGTCTGCGCGAGCAGGTGCAGGACGGCGTGACCGGATTCGTGGTCCCGCTCAGCGACCCGGGCGCCCTCGCTGCCGCAACGCTGCGGCTGGTGCGTGATCCCGATTTGAGACGGGTCATGAGCGCCGCCGCAAGGCGCTCTGCGGAGGGAAAATACAATGCCGCGGTGAATTACAAGCGTCTGCTGGATGTATGCAAGGAAACTGTAGGACGGCGCTGACAGCCTTATGGAAAAAGGGCGCGCGTCAAGCCGCGGACGCGCGCATCCGCGGGAATTTCGGCCTCCCAGTGGCCCGCCCCGCCCGATCTGGCCGTATCATCACGCTTCCAGCGAGATTCCAGGCAGACCTGCCGGCGGGAGCAATCAGATGTCCGAGCGTCACACCAGACTGAGCCCCCATCGCAACCTGCTGGTGGTTGTTTGCATGGCGCTGCTCGCCGCCTGCGTTCCGAACACCATGCGCATGGCAGCCACACCACAGAGCTTCGCTGTCACGGCCGGCATTGCAGTGATCAATCTGAGCTGGGCAGGCAGCGCTGGCGCGTCGGGCTATAACGTGAAGCGTGGCACTGTGAGCGGCGGACCCTACACGCTGCTCGCCTCGACCTCGGGTACGACGTACAGCGATACCTCGGTGGTCAACGGCACGATGTACTACTACGTCGTGACCTCATCCGCACCCGATGGTGAAAGTCCGGCAACGGGGGAGATCGCGGCCACGCCCGTGACGCGACCGCTGCCACCGGCGACTGTGCAGGCACGTGCAGGCGACAAGCAGATCACGCTCACCTGGTCGGCCAGCACCAACGCGGCCAGCTACAACGTCAAGCGCTCGCTGACCAACGGCGGACCCTATACCCAGATCGCAAGTCCAACCACGACCACCTACGTGAATACGGGACTGATCAACGCCACGGCTTATTTCTATGTGATCACTGCCGTCAACGCAGCGGGTGAAAGCACGAACTCCAGGCAGGTCACTGCGGTTCCCGACGTGCAGAACCCACCGCCGACGGTGTTTGGCACATGGACCAATGTGACGCCGCCTGGCGTGGACCTGACCACAGCCCTGTGCTCCAACTACGGCACCACCAACGTCCAGGCGGACCCCGCGCGCCCATCCAATGTGTATGTGCAGTTCCATTGCCAGGGAATCTGGAAATCCACGGACTATGGCCAGACCTGGACCGGACCAATCAACACCGGCACCAACGGCGCCCTGGCCGGCGACTGCTCGGGTGGCATCACGATCCCGCCGCGCAGCGTCGCAGCCATTCCGCTGATCTACATGACATGCATCCGGGGTGCCGCCATCGGCTTCTGGAGATCGCTGGATGGCGGCATCAGCTGGACCCGTTACAACGTCCCGCAGATTCCAGGTCGCCAGGATTACTATGGTCCGGCCATCGACCCGTATGACCAGAACCACCTGCTCATGACCGGCCACGAATTCGATGCTTTCGTCGAGAGTTTCGATGGCGGCCAGACCTGGACCAGCGTGAACGTCGCCGCGGGCATGCTGAGCGGCGGCGGCCGTTCCGGATGGATCGCCTTCATCGATCGGGGCAACTCGGTGGACACGCGCGGCACCTGGCTCTGGAACGGCGACTTTGGCGGTGGCCAGGGCACCTGGCGCACCATCAACAGCGGCGCGCAATGGGAGAAGGTCGACAGCCTCGAGCATTTCGGCAATGGGCAGATCTATCAGCCGGACGCTGGCGGCGTCGTGTACATGGCCGGCATCAATTCGGCGAACGGCAATGGCGTGCTCAGAAGCCGCGACTACGGACAGACCTGGAGTCACGTGGGCCTGGACAAGATTCAGTCCGTAGTGCTGGGCACATCGAAGAATCTGTATTCGCTGGCTGGCTTTCCGGTGGGCCCGGGCGGTAATTCAGACCCTGATTTTCAGCTGGGGGCGCAGCCCGGCACTGGGACATGGGTGGCGCCCGGCGCGCCGACCACCCCCGCAACTCTGAAGCAGGGCTCGGCGCAGCTCATCAGCATCAACAACGGCAGCAACAACATACTGCTGAGCGCCATGTGGAACGCCGGCATCTGGCGCTACGTCGAGCCCTAGGAAATGCACGGAATCTCATGCCCAGCCCACCGCGTCTGTCGATAGTCATACCGACGTACAATTCCGCCAAGTATCTCGGCCTGACGCTCGACAGCATTCTGGCGCAATCGCTTGATGACTTCGAGCTCATCCTGAGCGATGACTGCTCCAGCGATGACACCGTGAGGATCGGCGAGGCCTACGCCGCAAGAGATCCGCGCGTGCGTGTCGTCCGCAATCCCCATGGTGGAACCGCCGCCACCCGCAATGCGGGACTGGCGGCCACCAACCCAGGCTCGGAATTCATCACCTTCTTCGACCATGACGACCTGTGGGAGAAGAACGCAGCCGCAACGCTGGTGGCGGCACTGGACCGCAATCCGCTGGCGCCTGCTGCGCACTGCGTGTGCCATTGCATCGACTCGGGCGGGAACCGGGTTGCGGGCGACGACCATGCGGACAACATGCGCAATCGCCGCGCCATGAAGAACGGCCGCATCGAGCGGTTGCCGCAATCGGCGCCGACCAGCTTCGAGGCCCTGCTGGTGCAGAACTACCCGACCACACCCGGCACCAGCATGATCCGGCGCTCGGCCTTCCAGAAGGTGGGCGGCTATGAAGCCGAGGTCGAGCCTTGCGATGACTGGGACATGAACCTGCGCATTTCGCGCCTCGGTGGCTTCGTGTTCGTCGACGAGATCCTGCTCTGCTGGCGCCGCCACAGCATGGCCACGTCCAACCTTACCAATCGCTGGCGCAAGGCCTACATGGCGACCCGTCGACGCTCCATCTTCGCGCCGGCCAACACGGCGGCACAGCGCAGCGCAGCGCGGTCCGCGCTAAGCGCTGAAATAGCCACACTGCTGAAAGGCTCCCTCGGCGAGATCTCGCGCGGCGCGTTCAAATCCGGCGCCAAGAAGATGGCGCGCTCGCTGCTGCTCGGCTCGGTGTATCTGGGCGTTCCGCTGCAGAACGCCGGCTGAATCGCTATTTCGCCTGCGCGACGCGCGGCGAAAGCGTAAGTTGGGCCGCCCGTCGGGGCGTCATCAGGAACTTGTTCATCGTGGAATCATCCCGGGCGGGATAGAAGCCCTGCTCGTCGAACAGGTATTGCTGGTATCCCAGCCCACCCAGCAGCGAACCGATCTCCGCTTCCCAGTGGAAATCCTCGATCAGCAATATCGGCTCGTGCTTGCTGATCGTCCCCACGCCACCCTTGATGACCTGGTATTCATAACCCTGCACGTCGATCTTGATGAACAGCGGCTGCAGCCCCTGGTCATCGAAACGGCGGGTGTTGCAGCTGGTCTCCTGCAGGACCAGCTTTCTGGGCGAGAACCAGTACAGCGTGTCCGGACCCAGCCAATTGGCAGCGCTGGCCTTGTCGAACGAAGCCAGGCCGTCGTAGACAAAGCCGTTGTACGCGGGAACATACAGGGTGAGCTGCCGCTCCTCGTCCGCCAGGCCGAACGGCTGCACGGTGATGTCGGAGTGGCCGCGATAGCGGGCGATCAGGCGCTCAGCGAGCATGCCGTTTGCCTCGAAGGAATAGACGCGCGCCTGCCTCTTCACGGCCTTGATGGCTTCGATGCTCTGGCCATGGTTGGCGCCGACGTCCACATAGCAGCCCGGCAGACTGTCCGGAATGAAGCGCAGGGCGAGGAAGTCGGACTCATGCGGCTTCGAGAGCAGCTTGCGGGAGTGATAGTAGTAGCTGTCCTTGAGTCCCTTCAGACCCGGGAACTCGCTCTGCAGCGTACGAAGCAGTTTCGACAATGACAATCCCATGCTTACTCCCAGAATGTATCCGGCGCGGGGCGGCCCGCGATTGCTGCCTCCGCGGCCGTCCTGACGGTGGAGGTGAACATCTCCAGCGTATGGTACTTCTCGATGTATGACCGCGCATTGGATCCCATCTGGCGGGCGCGCCCGGGATCGTTCCACAGCGACTGGATCGCTGCCCGCATGGCGGCCGCGTCCCCCACCGGAACATAGATCCCTGTCACGCCGTCCTGAATGACGTCGACCTGGCCACGCGTCCGGGAACAGATCACCGGCTTGCCCATCGCCATGGCCTCGAGGATGCAGGTGACCCCGTTATCGGTAACGGAATGCAGCAGCGGCACGATCACCACTCTGGACCGTGCATACAGATCGCGCAGCTGCGGCAGGGTCATCCGCCCCTGCGTGATGTTCGCGTCGGATTCCCTGACGATCTCGGTGATCGGTACACGGCGATCGTTAAGCAGTCGGATCGGACCCGGAATTCGCACGTGATCGGTCGCGACATGGCAGCGGATACCGGTGCCACGGATTGCCGCCACCAGCGTGCTGTAGTCACGCATTTCCGCACCCACTGCGCAGATCATGTCCTCTTCAGCGGGGCGCGGACTGTAGAAGAGCTGATCCACGTAGTGCCGGATGAGATACACCCGATCGCGCGGAAACCCGATTTTGTCAATGAGCGCCTGCCGCTGCACCGAGCTCCAGGTCACCACCGCCTGCAGATTGCGCTTCAGCAGCAGCAGCGGCAGCCGGACATTGAGCTTCTCGAACTGATACATCATGGCAATGTGCGGCTTGCCGGCATCC
This sequence comes from Gammaproteobacteria bacterium, assembly GCA_031424095.1. Classification (GTDB taxonomy): domain Bacteria; phylum Pseudomonadota; class Gammaproteobacteria; order Steroidobacterales; family Steroidobacteraceae; genus ZC4RG30. The sequence goes on along the minus strand of JANPGU010000080.1, from coordinate 15,978 downwards.
TCGAGCCGCTGCTGGAGAAGCAGCGCGAGCGTCAGCTTCTCCCCCCAGGTGATGACGGCATCGCATTCAGACCTGCGATCGAGCACCGCGCGCGCGAGGTGCCACCACGCGGGGCCACGACCGGCATGCTCCCCGCCCGGCAGGATGGATTCATCCCAGACCGGATCGAAGGCGTCGTCGAACAGGTGATAGCGAGGCGCGTTGATACCGCCCGGATCCCGCACCCGGTTCTGTCCCGCTTCTGCGCCTCTGGAGACAGCAAGCGCAATCCTGTGCATCAACCTCGTTCCTCCGCGGGGGCCTGACCGGCAACTGCCCAATCCAGCTCGCAATATGTCTTTCGGGCAGGATTTCGTCCCGTGCACGCGCCACGGTATTCTGGCTGCCCATGCCGCAGAATATCCAATTGCGCGGCCACCCGGGGCGGCGTGGACAAAAACAAGACCTCATGAAGCGCGTATCGCGATGGACATCCCGGCTTTCAGCCGCGCCAAGCTGGCTCGTTTCCAGCCTCGGGGCCCGACTCTGGCTTCGCGATTGCGACCGGGTTGGTGCCGGCGCCCGCACTTTCAGTCGCCCGAACGTCGAGAATCTGGGACGCATCACCCTTGGCAGCGGTGTGCGTCTCAATTCGGGCTGGGCGCCGGTCGAACTGGCCAGCGGACCCCGCGGGTCGATCGAGATCGGCGACAAGGTCTTCATCAATTACGGGTCGATCATCTCGGCGCAGCAGCACGTGCGCATCGGTTCGAACACCATGATCGGCAACTACTGCATCGTCGCGGATACCGAGACTCCGGGCATTGAAGATCCCGAGGCCGCACCCTTTGCCGACGCGCGTCCCGTGGAGATTGGCAGTGGCGCGTGGCTGGCCGCCCGCGTGACGGTGCTGCCTGGATCCCGGATTGGCGACGGCGCGGTGATTGCTGCCGGCAGCATCGTTGCCGGCGACATCCCACCAGGCTGCGTCGCTGGCGGCATACCTGCCCGGGTCCTGCGCGCAAAATGACGTCCCGCTCACGACGCTGGCTGAACGGTCGGGCGCAGACGGGCGCTGATCCGTATCTGCTCGGCAAGCCAAGCATTGGCGCAACCCCGGAGCAACTGAGGATCGGGAATCGTTTCCGCATGGCCTCCCGACCGGTCGGATCGCATCTGTCGGTGGGTCCTGGTGCAGTGCTGCAGATCGGCGACGATGTGTGGATCGGGCACGGTGCGGCGATCGCTTCGCACGAGCACGTGGCGATTGGCGACGGTACGCAGATCGGGCCGTTCGTGATCATCATGGACAGCAATTTTCACAGCGGCGCCGGCGACCAGTCGGAACAACATGACTGCAAGCCGGTGGTCATCGGCAAGGGCTGCCGCATCGGCAGTCGCGTCACCATCACCCGGGGAGTACGCATCGGCGATGGTGCGCAGATCCTGGCGGGCAGCGTGGTCAGCTCGGATATTCCAGCTGGCGTCTGCGCGGCCGGCGCGCGGGCGCGCATCGTTGGCCGCGCCGGCGAAGTGACTTCGCGGCGCTATGGGGCCGCCGTGCTGCTGCCCGAATTACTCAGGCAGACCTTTGCGCTGCAGTCCGCACCCGATCTGGAAGATCGCGAGCTAGCCGCCGCAGACTGGACCGACGCACGCGCACGGGACCTGATCAACGCTGTCCGGCAACAGCTGGGACTCGACCTGGAATTCGAAACGCTGCGCGGGCTGCGCAGCTTTGCCGACATCGCAGCGCTCGTCCAGCGCATGCCTGGCGCCCGCGCGTGAACGCCACTGCGCTCGACGTCACGCTCTGCAGCGCGCTGGTCGAAGGCGGAATCGCGCACTACAGCTACTGCCTGGCGAATGCCCTGCAGCAATCCGGGGCGCGGGTAAAGCAGCTCATGTACGACTGGCCGGAGTACGAGCTGCGCGATTATCCGCGCTCGCACGAGGTTGTTGCGAAACTCAAGGTGGCCCATACGCACTGGTCGCGGCTCACCAGTCCGCCGCACAATCTGGCGATCATGTTGCGCACGGCATGGCACAGCCAGATCGTGCATTTCCAGTGGTCACTGGGCCGGAACACGGATTGCCTGCATCTGTCCACACTGCGCCGCCTGGGGAAGCGCATCGTGTATACGGCCCATGACGTGGTGCCGCATGAGTCCTACCTCATGACGGAACAGCACGCGCGCTGGCTCTACCGCTTTCCTGACGCACTGTTCGTGCACGGCGAGAGCCTCAAGGCGCTCATTGTGGAGCGCTTTGACGTGGAACCCGCACGCGTGCATGTCATTCCCCACGGCAACTACAACTTCATCTCCGATACCGCCGGACCCTGGACGCGTGAATCGGCACGTGCTTCCTTCGGTTTCGATGCCGATGATCGCGTGGTGCTGTTCTTCGGACTGATCCGCGAATACAAGGGCATCGACACCCTGATCGAAGCCTGCAGGATCCTGAAGGATCGGGGTCTGCATGACGGACGCAAACTGCAGCTGGTGATTGCCGGCCGCGTCTTCCTCGATCACTGGAAACAGGCGGGCTACGATGCTGCCATTCGCAAGGCAGGCCTGGCCGATCACGTTCACCTGCACCTGTACAACGTGCCGATGGCGGATGTGCAGCGCTTCTTCAAAGCCGCGGATGTGCTGGCGGTTCCCTACAAGCGCGGCAGCCAGAGCGGCGTCCTGCGCCTTGCCTACTCGTTTGGAATGGCAACCGTGGCAACCCGCGTGGGCAGCCTGGCAGAGGTATCAGGACACGACATCACCCGTTTCGTCGCACCGGCAGACGCCGTCGCCTTTGCGACAGCGCTGGACGAACTGCTGTGCGACCGGGAACTGGCCCACGCCATGGGTACGCGCGCACGCCATTATGCTGACGCCGAACTCGGCTGGGATCGCATCGCGAAGACAACACGAGCGGTTTACGACGCTGTGTTGTCGAAGCGTCGTTCCGCGTGAGCATGCGGCTTGCTGCGCCAGTCTGGCATCACGATAATCAATCCATGACACAGACACTGTCTGCCGTCGTCTGCACACGGAATCGCCCGGCTCAGATCGCTGAAACGGTGAAATTGCTGCTGCAAGGCGGACCGGACCACATGGAGCTGATCGTCGTCGATCAGAGTGACGGCCCGGCCACGCAGGACGTGCTGGCCCGGTTCAATTCCGATGCCCGCCTCCGGTATCACCGCTCCGGGAAGAAAGGCAAGGGAGTCGCTCTCAACGAAGCGCTGGCGCTGGCGCGCGGCGAAATTGTCGTCTGCACCGACGATGACTGCCTGGCGCCGCCGGGGTGGGTCGAAGCAATGACCCGCGCCCTGCATTCGCATCCCGACGCCGTCATTGCATTCTGCAAGGTCGATCCGGTGGCGCATGATCCCGCCAAGGGCTACGTGCCCTGCTACCAGATCACCGGCAGTCGCACGCTGCACTCGGTCGGCGACATCTGCGGCGGCCTCGGGCTGGGAGCCGGCATGGCCGTGCGGCGCGACTTCGTCGTCGATTCAGGTGGATTCGACGAATTCTTCGGGCCCGGAGGCAGGTTTCCCTCGGCGGATGAATGGGATCTGGTAATACGCGCGCTGCTCAAGGGGCACAGCGTGTACGAAACCGGGGACATCGCCATCGTCCACGACGGTTTCAGGAGCCTCGACGAAGGACGCGTGCATGTGCGCCGTGACTGGCTTGCGCTGGGTGCCGTCTGCGCAAAGCCGATCCGCGCCGGCTACCTTCGGGCGCTGGTGGTTCCGGTGTGGCTGTTCAGCGTGCGGGCAGTCTGGCCCATCTTCCGTGACATGGCTGCATTGCGCAGGCCGCGCGGGTTCGCCAGGGTCACGACCTTCCTGAGCGGATTCGCCCAGGGGTTCGCCACGCCGGTGGACCCTCGCACGCTGCGATTCGTGCGCCGCGACTGACATGGCGCCCCGCACACCGATCCGCCTGCTGTTCCTCAACACACGCGACCAGTGTGGCGCGGACGTGGCCGTGCATCTGTCGATGATGGCCAATTTCGATCCGCAGGAAGTCGAGGTCTTCGTCATCTCGAACAGCGAGGCGCTGGATGCGAACGAGATGCGGAGCCGTTTCGCAGCGATGCCGCATGTGAAGAGCATGTTCCTGCCTCTGGGTAAGCCTGCCGCAGCATTGTCGGGAGAGAGCCGCCTGGGCAGAGCACTGGCCTATGGACCGAGCCTGGTATCGCTTGCGAAGGCGGCGCTGTTCGTCCGCAGGCATCGCATCCAGATCGTTCATGCCACCGACAGGCCCCGCGACGCCAGTTATGTAACCCTGCTCGGATATATGTCAGGTGCCGTCTCGGTCGTGCACATGCATGCACCGGTCAGTGATCTCAGTTCCCCGACGGTATGGGGAATGCGCAAATGCACTGCAATTTTCGCTGTTTCCAATGCAGTGCGTGATGATCTGATCCGGTCTGGATTGAACTCGGACAAGATCCACACCGTATATAATGCAGTCGATGCCGACCACTTCGATCCCGACATGCAACGCGATCCTTCGACGTCGATTCGCCAACGATTCGGCATTCCACGCGCTGCGCGTATTGCGGGTATCGCGGCAAGAATGAACCCCTGGAAGGGTCAGTTCGAGTTGATCGGCGCGGTGTCGATGCTGTGCAACCAGTTTCCGGATCTGCACGTGCTGATTCTTGGCAGCGATGTACCCGAGATGCGAGAGCAGTTCGAACAGAAGGCGCGTGAGGGCGGGATCGCCGAGCGCGTGCACTTTGGGGGCTTCCAGCAGGACGTCCGGCCGTTCCTTCACGAGATCGATCTGTTCGTGCATCCCTCGTACAGCGAGCCTTTTGGCTTGTCCATCGTCGAGGCCATGGCCATGCGCAAGCCGGTCATTGCCTGCAACACCGGCGGTCCGCCCGAGATCATCACCCACGGTGAGGATGGAATGCTGGTGGAAGAGCGCTCCGCCACCGCAGTCGCAAGCGCCATGACCACGCTGCTCGACAACCGCGAACTGTGCCGGCAGATGGGTGCCCGCGCCCGCCAGACAGTCCGCGACCGGTTCATGCCGCGTCATCAGTGCGCCGCCGCTGTGAAGCGCTACAGCGGCCTGATTGCGGCTGGCTGAAGCCGATCAGGATTACGGGAGAGCAGAGCACACATGACGACCACAGGCAGACTCAGTGACAGCGAACTTGCACGCTGCAGGCGTGAGTACGTCGAGAACGGCTATTTCGTGCTGCGCGGGGTAGTCGATCCGGACCTGCTGGCCGGACTGCATCAGGCGCTCGCCCGGGAATTCGACCGTGCCTCGCGTGAAGATGGCCTGTTCTCCGGCGGCGGCCTGATCAGCGGACATCTCAACTGCTTTCCCGGCGAAGGCACGCGTGCCGTTTACGAATCGCTGCTGAACCAGGGCATCGTGGATTTCCTCAAGGAACTGGACCCGCGGATCCTGCGTCTGCCCAATGTCGGCTGCAACTTCAACCTGCCAGGCAGCCACACGCAGCACTGGCACACCGACTACCCGTTCACGCGCGATTTCATGATCGTCAATGTGACGCTGGTGGACACCAACACCGAGAACGGCGCCACCGACATCATTCCGGCCACGCACAAGAAGTTCTACAAGTACACCCGCTTCGTGCTTGAAAGGGTCGCCCGCAACAGCATGCGTGTCGAGACGAAGCGTGGCGACGTGGTCGTGCGCAATGCCAATCTGTGGCACCGGGGCATGACCAACCTCACCCGGGTGCCCCGCCCCATGCTGGCCTTTACCTGGGAAGATGGCGGCAGCAAGAATCCGGATCCGTTCCGGGTCAACGACGGCAAGATCCGCTTCCTGCCCAACTGGTTCAAGCCCACTCGCGCAGGAAGGATCCGCGAGCGGGTGTTCGTGCGTGCGCCATTCGTCTATTCAGCGCTGCGTTTCGGGCGATCACTCTTTGACAGTGAGTATTGAGCGCGTCAGTGGAAGATGAACGCCAGGTAATCGTCATTGGCAGCGGTCCCGCGGGTGCGGCGGCCGCACGCGAGCTCGTGCGCAATGGCATTCGCGTCACGATGCTGGAATCGGGCCAGGAATTCGAGAAGGGCTGGCTGCTGCGCCTCGGCGGCATGAACCTGTTTCGGGTCACACCCTCGCTGCCGCAGGATGGTGGCCATGCGGTTTCCGGTGACCCGCGCACTATCTGCTACGTGAAGCATGCCCCCGGCGGACTGAGCAACAACTGGACTGGCGCAGTGCTCCGCTTTGCGCCAGGTGATTTCACTGAAGGTGAGCGGTTGCACGAGCGATACCGATGGCCAGTCAGCTACGGCGAGCTGGCTCCGTTCTACGATCTGGTGGAACGGTACATGGACGTGTCGGCCGATACACGCGATGTGCCGCAGCTGCCTGCGGGCCATGTTGCCTACCAGACACGGGTACCCGATGACTGGAGCAACCTGGGCCGTGCCGCGAACCTGCATGGCCAGGGATTCACCAGCTACCCGCTGGCCGACGGCCCGCCAAACATGCTGGTGCGTCGTGGCACGGCCTTCAACAGCTTCAGTGGCCTGGTCCAGCCCATGCTGCGGTCCCCACTATTCCGGTTGCTGACGGGCGCCCATGCGCTGCAACTTGAGTGGTCTGCGAGCAAGGGGCGCGTTGACGGCGTGACCTTTTTCAATCGACGCACCGGTGGCACGGAACGTATCACTGGCAGTGCCGTGGTGGTTGCCTGCGGACCACTGGGGACTGCCAAACTGCTCCACAACTCGACTTCGGTGGACTTCCCTCACGGCCTTGGAAATTCGCGCGGATTACTGGGCAAATTCCTGCACGACCATCCACGCGAGTGGTGGGCGTTTCAGATGAAAAAGCCGCTGCGTCTGCTTTCGCCGGCGGCCTATCTCACGCGCCTGCCGTATGAGTCTTCGCCGCCGCTATTGGCCACCTCCTGGACCATCGGCGTGGCCAGTACCAAGGACCGTGTCCGCAGCCGTTTCGGCCTGCGTGGCGGTCTGGTTGGTGTGCAGTCGATAGGCACGATGATTCCAACCGAGAGTTGCGCCGCAAGACCCTCCACGACGAGGAAGGACGAGTTCGGGTTGCCTGCGCTGGATGTCTGCATCCAGTACAGCCCGGAAGAAGTGAACACCATGGTGCGTGCGCGCCAGCACCTCATGAATCTGATGGAAGAGGCTGGCAATCCCTCCACCATCGGGGAAGTAGTTCCGACACTGTATCCCGGCACCATCGCCCACTACGGTGGCACGGCCCGCATGCACGCGGACCCGCGACACGGCGTCGTGGATTCATGCAATCGCGTCTACGATGCGCCCAATGTGCTGGTGTGCGACGCGGCCTGTTTCACCACGGCCGCCGAAAAGAATCCAACACTGACCGTCATGGCGATTGCAGCGCGCGCCGCTACCCGCCTGGCCCAGGACCTGAAGCACGGCTCGCGCCGCCCATGAAACTCAACCAGTTCGGCAACACCACCCTGATGGTGTCCGAGATCGGCTTCGGCGGATCGAGGATCGGCGGTGTCTTCGCTGGCAAGCAGGGAGCACAGGAAGCACTGCGCGTGCTGGGCATGTCGCTCGACGCCGGCATCAATTTCTTCGACACCGCCGACATGTATGCACAGGGCGAGAGCGAAGCGCTCATGGGCACAGCGTTCCGCGGCCGCAGGGATCAGGTAGTCATGGCGACCAAGGGCGGCTTCTGCCTGCCGGGTCGGCGCAACCTGATCGCACGCATCAAGCCGCTGGTGCGTCCGATCGTGCAGGCGCTCGGCATCAAACGGGCGCGACTGCCAGCGGGGATATCCGGAGCGCTTACCCAGAACTTCTCTCCCGAGTATCTGACGGCTGCGCTGGAAGCGAGCCTCAAGCGACTGCGCATGGAGCATGTCGATCTGTACCAGCTGCACAGTCCCAGCGCCGAATTCATGCAGAGCGCTGCGTTTGGCGAAGCGCTGCAGACGCTCGAGAAACTGAAGACCGAGGGCAAGCTGCGCTTCTATGGCGTGGCGACCGAGATACCCGAAGACGCGCCCTACTGCCTGTCGGCACCCGGCATCTCTTCGGTGCAGCTCGGCTTCGGCCTGCTGGACCTGCAGGCACTGGATCAGGGGACGCTGGCGACAGCCAGGGCCCGCGGCCTCGCCGTGATTGCGCGTGGCTGCTTTGGCGGCGGCCTGCTGAAGGACGGCCTTGCAGGCGAGCAACTCAAGGAAGCGACGCCCAAGTGGCAGCGCGTGGAGTCCCTGCGCGCGCTCTGCAATGGCATGGGTCGACCGGTGCTGGATGCTGCCTTCCAGTTCTGCCGCGGCACACCGGGCGTCAGCGTGACCATTCTGGGCATGCACACCGAGTCGCACCTGCGCGCCAACCTGCGCTTCCTGGACAGCAAGCCCGTCAGCGCTGACCAGTACGAGGTGCTGCGCGCCTAGAGCTGTTGCGGGCGCTGCGGCCGGGCCGGAATACCGGCGACCGTTGTACCCGGCGCAACCTTCGCATTGACCACCGAGTCCGCCAGCACGCGGGCGTCATCGCCGATGACCGCACCGGGCAGGACAATGGCATTGGCACCGATCACCACATTGTTGCCGATGGTGACGGGATTGCGGATCACCGGACCGGCGCGATGCTTGCGCGGCCCGAGCCGGTGTGTGGTCGTGATGATCACCGCCCTGTCGGCCAGTGTGACGCCATCACCGATGGTGACAACCTGACCAAATTCCAGGATCACGCCCCTGCCGATGGTGCAGTTCGAGCCGATCAGCAAGCGTGCACGCAGCGGGCGACGCCCCACGCTCTGCAGAACCGGCGTACCGAAGACGCGAGTGCCGGCACCGACATGCACACCGATCGCCCGCAGCAGGGAGGCCCGCAGCCGCGCAGCGCGTCCTTCCGGAAGCATTCGCATGAGCAGCGTGACCACCAGCACGCGCCAGCGCAGATTGGCGAATTCGACGTGCCACAGTTCCCGGAGCTTGCCGAAAAAGCCGAGGTTGCCCGGTTGCAGATCATCCTCTTCATCGTCCATGCCCGGCGGTGTGGATTCACTCATGTCGCCACCGCCGCCCCGCGCGCCTTCTTCATGCGCGCGCCGAACTGGTCCTGGTCGGTGAATTCGACATGCACCGGCACCTTGTACGATGGCAGGCGCTCCTTGCAGAACTGTCGCATCCGCCGCTTGAAGTCGGAAAGTGATTCGGGCGCCAGCACATTCACGCGCGCAGCGACGATCTGGCCCGTCAGCGGATTCGGCCGGCCGAACACGGCCACATCCCGCACATTGGGCAGGTCGAGCAGCACCTCTTCCACCTCGGCAGGATAGACCTTGCGCCCACCCACATTGATGAGATCACTGGTCCGGCCGAGGATGCGCAGAAAGTCGCCATCCACCTCAACTGCATCTTCGGTGCAGAACCAGCCATCGGCATCGAAGCGGTCCGCCGCGTTCAGGTAGCCCAGCATGGAAGTCCTGCTGCGCACCCAGAGCACACCGTCGCGAATCTGTGTTTCGTAGCCCTCGCCGGTCAACTGCATCCACAGCGTGCCCTCGCGGGACCGCGTGCGCAGCACACCGAGCTCGGACAGACCATAGGTCTGCAGCAGCTTCACCTGGGGCAGGGATTCGGCAAGCCGCGCCAGCACCGACACCGGCATGGGTTCGGTGCCGTAAGCCACCAGCCGCAGGCTGGAGAGATCATGTCGCAAGTAGGCCCCGCTCAGCAGCAGCATGTTGAGGAAGGTTGGCGAAGTGGGCAATGTGTGCACACCATGTGCCGCAATGGCCGCGCAGACCGTATCCGGGTCACGCGCAGGTATCGTCACCAGGGTCCCGCCGCTCGACAGCGTGTTGAACAGCGTATCCACACCACCGATATGATCGAACAGCAGGAACGACAACGTCGTCTTCTGTTTGCCGGGGCGCTCAAATTTCCCGAGCAGCGCCACACCGTCGTGCACCACGCCCTTCGGTGTGCCGGTAGAGCCGGAAGAAAACAGCACCAGGCCGGGATGCCCGAGGCGGATGAGACGCTGCAGCAGCGGTGCCGCAACCGGTCCGGGTGCGCCCACAAGCGTTGCCGTCTCGTCACCATCTGGCACCTGCGTGAAGCGCGCCTGCCATGCCACCTCTGCAATCGCCGCGATGGTGTCGCGGGCTATCGGCGCCTGGGGCGTCACGGGGACAATGATGGCGCCACGGCGAATCAGCGCGAGCAGCAGACCCACGGCACCGGCCGAGGTGGTGCCTTCCAGCAGCACCACGCTGCCCGGTCCGATGCCTTTTTCCGCAAGGTCGAGATCCCACTCGTTCGCCCGCGCGAGCAGCGTCCGATAGCTGACCGGCCTGCCCTGGTGAACCAGGGCGATCGCATCGCCGAAGGTGGAGAGGCGGTCGAACAGCCACGCGGCTGCAGCAGGCACCGTTGGTGGCTGGTCCACGATGTGGTCCTGTCAGGAGACCCCGCCCAGATAGATCACCTGGGCGGTGATGTTGTCCGAGAGTGGATTGATGAAGAAGTCGCAGACGTTGATGCAATCCTCGGGCGTGCCGAGGCGCTTGATGGCGAGTGCGTTGACTACGGCGTCGATCTTGTCCTGCGGCACGCCGCGGATCATGTCCGTCATGATCGGTGTGGCTCCGAAGGAATTGCAGGTGATGCCCCAGGCGCCGAGTTCAAAGGCCAGGATGCGCGTGAAGGTGACCACAGCCGCCTTGGATGCCGCGTAGATGGCCTCGCCAGCGAGTCCGATGGGATCCACGATGGTGGTGAAATTGACGATGCGCCCGTACTTGCGACGCATCATGACCTTGGCCGCCTCGCGGCATACCACCATCGTGCCGGTGACATTGACGGAGAGCATGCGGTCCGCGGTCTTCGCCGGCGTCAGCAGCACGTGGTTCATGCTGGCGATGGCAGCGTTGTTCAGCACGCAGTCGATGCGCCCATGGCGGCGCGCTGCGCCGGTGATCCAGGCCTTCACGGCCCTCTCGTCGACAATGTCCAGCGAAGTATGCGTATACCCCTCTGCTTCAAAAGCTGCCGCACCACGGCTGCAGCCTTCGACGATGAAACCGCGCTTCGCGTAGGTTTCAGCCAGATAGCGGCCGATGCCCTTGCGCGAGCCGGTGATCAGCATCACCTGACGATCAGCGACCGGCCTGGGCGTGCTCACGGCGCGACTTCTTGGGCTTCGGCTTCGGTGGCGAGAATGTGGTCCGTCAGTACGGAAGGGGTGCGGAACGGGCTGTTCTTCTGCGACATGGCACGGTCGTTGGCCAGGGTTACCGAGACCTGATGCTCCATCTCCAGTCGCTGCTCGATGTCCACGATCAGCGAGACGACGCCGATCGAGTCGATGACCGCGGCCGGCCCGACGATCACTGTTTCCTCATTCACACTGGCCGCATCGCCGCCGTTCTGGTCAACCGCTTCCCGCAGCGCCGTCAGCACGATATCCAACGCCAAGTTTCGATCCATCATTTCGCCTCACCCGCCGTCACTGAAATTCCGAGCTCCAGACTCAGCCCCACCTGGCCAGCGAAACCGGCTTGCCGCCGTTCACCAGCATGTTGGGCTCCACATCTTCGGTCACCGTCATGCCCGCGCCGATGACTGCTCCCGCGCCAATGGTTACGCCCCCCATTATGGTACAGCGGGCCCCCAGCCAGGCTCCTTCCTCGATCGTGATGGGGGCCGCAGTTTCCGCAGCTGCCGCTCCGGCCCGCGTCAGAAAGCGCACCTCCTGACCCACTGAGACGTGGTTGCCGATGGTGATGGGCGCCGTGAGCTCGAATTCACACCCTTCATTCAGGCCGCAATAGCTGCCGATCACCAGCCGCGAGGTTATCCGTCCCTCGCCCTTCAGAATGGGCAGGCCCCAGAACAGCGTGGAGGGCCCGATGCGGATGCCACAGGCCTTCAGGGCGAGAAGACGCGTCCGGTTCAGTGTGAACGAGGGAACGAACCCGAGCAGCACACGAACAATGCCCAGCCGCACATGCCATCGCCGTCCGGCGCTCATTGACCACCTGTGGTGCGCTGCCGCGGGAGCCTGCGATTCAGCCAGCTGCGGATCGGCATGTCGAAATACCGGTCGACCACCCAGCATCCGATCAGCAACAGGATCAGCACGGCGAAGCCCACATATGGCGCGCCGAAGTGGGCCGCGTCCGGACTGTCCCCGGCGAAGTGCCGCGAGACGGAATTCATCACCGATGACAGCGGGCTGTGCAGTACGTATACGGCATAGGAAGTCAGGCCGAGAAAGGTGGCAACCCTCTGCACACGCGGGCCCGGGTCGACAATGGTTGCTGAATAGACCAGCGCGGGAAATAGCAGCAGCACACTGGTGACGTCCCAGATCTGGCGCCGGGCACCATGCGGAGCGGCAAAGATCACCAGCGCAAACACGGCGACCAACACCAGCACGCCCAGGTTGCTCTCGATCCGCTTCGCCCGCGGATAGTGTCTTGCGATGAGCACACCTACCGAGAAGCCGAATATGGTGCGCGCCACGCCCACGGCGAAGGTAGCGGCAGTCGAACCCTGGTCCAGATGCCCGACGTTCACCACCGCCCAGACGATGACAGCTCCAGTGACCAGCACAGTCATGACCAGTCGCCACGTGGTCAACAAGGGCCAGGCCAGCACGAACAGCAGGTTTACCAGCAGCTCGAAGAACAGCGACCAGCAGGGGATGTTCAATGGAAAAAGCTGATTGACGGGCGTTGCGGAAAAGTTCGGCAGGAAGAACAGAGCCAGCAGCGCAACCTGGACCAGGTTCGAGACTTCCCAGTTGACGCTGTTGCGACCCAACAGACTCGCCAGCGTGACTGCGATGCCGAAAAGCAGGCCCAGCAGATACAGGGGGTAAAGGCGGATAAGGCGCGCACGCATGAATCCATACGTGCTCATGCCACTGCGGAAGCGCGGCTCGTAGGCGTGGCTGAGCACCACGCCGCTCATCATGAAAAACAGATCGACGGCCAGATAGCCACCGGGCGCTGCCAGTGGCCAGAATGCGGCGCCGATGTGGAACATCACGACGCCGATGGCCGCGATGCCGTGCAAGGCATCAAGCGAGTGGAATACCCTTGGTTCCATTTCAGTTCTCACGGGCTGTCCTTTCCCGGAACCGCGCCGGCAGCAGGGCTTCGAGATCGGATTTTCGCACGGCACCCAGTACCAGAGACAGTACGCCGAATACCGCCACGCACAGCGGGATTTCCAGGAAGGGCGATTGTTGCGGCAGGAAGTGAAACAGCGCGATGGTGGCGGCGCCGGTAGCGAGACTGCGCAGGACGTCGCTTATCGTGCCCGCATCAAAGGCATTGCGCAGCAGATAGACGCTGACGGCAAACATGGGCAGTTCGCCAACCGCCATCGCATACATCACTCCGATACCGCCATTGCCCTGTCGCGACTGCAGCAAAGGCACCAGCATGAACACCAGGCCGGTTGTAATCGCGACCGATGCCACCTTGGTGCCTGCCAGCCGCACGGATTTTCCCGATGCCAGAATGGCCATGCTGAAGAAGATGTCGACGAACACCAGGAACAGCACAAGTGCGAACGCACGCAGTATCTCGGCAGCCGGCTGGAATTTCGCCATGCCGTAGATCAGGCCCACGGGCACTTCCGCAAACAGCCAGGTTCCGATCGAGACCAGAATCGCGAGCAGCAGCAGCGGCCGGAACGACATGGCAAAGCTGCGCTTGAATTCCGCCGCATTGCCGGCGGCTGCTGACAGACGCGGATACATCGCTGAATCGATCACCATGGCTGGCGCAAGCAGCGTACCCGCGATGACCCAGGCCGCGCCAAACCAGCCGACGACTTCCGGAGTCGCCATTTTGTAAAGGATATTGGCATTGACGAAGGGCTGCACGGCGACGGCAATTGCCATCGAAAAGATCGGCACGCCGCCCCGAAGCAGCTCGCGTCCCGTGGCAAGGGTAGCCGTGATCGCCGGCAGTTCCATCCGGTAGTAAATGAACAGGGCAATCGCCAGCGTCAGGGATCCGGCAATCGTCCAGGCCAGCATCAGTCCCAGTACTCGTCCGCCGAGTGCCAGGCAGGCAAGAGAGACCAGCAACGCTAGAAGCTTGAGTACCACGTTGATCATGGCCTCGCGATCCATGCGTTCGCGGCTGCGGAAGATCCAGCCGATGGAAAGCGCAAGGTACTGCGGCAACCACCCCACCATCAGCAGGGCGCTCAGTACGCGTGTGCGAACGTCATATCCCATGGCCCAGGTGGCGAATACGATGACTACACCGGCACTGAGAGCGACGATCGTACGAACCAGCATCGCGCTGCCCAGCAGCTCGCCGGCCCGATCCGGGAACCGGGATGCCTCGCGGATGATGTATGGACCATGCCCCCAATCGACGACGACGTAAGCAAAGGTCGAGATCGAGGTGAGCAGGTACATGAGGCCGAAATCGCCGGGGCTCAGCGCCCGGGCCACAGCCGCATTCAGCAGGATCGTCAGGATGGTAGTAGCCACCTGGCCCAGACCAAGATGCATGAAATTGCGGATCATGCGACCGCGGCGCGGGACGCTGCTTCCGGAAGTCATCTCATGGGTCTGTCATGGCGGTACGCGCCATTGTACACGCGCTACCGACGGGGAATTCGCGCTCACCAGGCTCCGCATTGTGAATATGTCCACAGTTCGTCGACTTGATGGTGAATACAACGGTAGCAGACGTCGAGCACACCCCTTCATTTACGCCGGTGTGCGAGCGTCTGACTGAACCAGGCCATCGATCTGTTCTGGAACTCCATCACACTAATACTGGCAGCCACTTCGATTCCCTTCGAAATCCGGCCTCATTGATTCAAGCACGCGTTCCGGCTAACTGCCCGATGCGTCCCTTTGTGATACCGCAGTTATCACAGGTGCGATATCGACGACACTGCCGGCGAGCGAGGCCAGCGGCCGCGTTTGATATTCGTGCACGGAATCAATGATGAATACAGGCCGCTGCTTGATCTCATCGTAGATCTTCGCGATGTACTCTCCAATGATGCCGAGGCTGATCATGATGAAGCTGCCGATCAGCAACAGCGTAATTATTATCGTAACGAAGCCGGAAATCGCTTCACCACGTATCCACGAATGCAGGGCATCGGATCCAACTCCGAGGCCGAACAGGAACGTGAAGATGCCAAGCACACTGACAATGCGCAGCGGCAAGCTGGTGAACGATACCGTAGCCGTCAAGGCGAGCCCCAGCAGTGAACGCACGGACCAGCCGCTGTGCCCATGTTGACGGTCGGCGACATCGAACAGCAACGTGACCTGCCGGAAGCCGATCCAGCCCGCGAGACCTCGATAGAAGCGCTTGCGTTCCGGCAATTCCTTAATGGCATTGACGGCTATTCGATCCAGCAACTTGAAATCCGAAGAGCTGCGGACATCCACGCCGCCCAGTTTAGTGAGCAGGGTATTGATGACTCTCGCCCGAAGCGTTGCCATCCAGCTTTCATTCCCGCGGTCACGCTTGACGCCATGAACGATCTGCGCCCCACCTTCCCACGCATTGATCATGGCAGGGATCAGCTGCGGAGGATGCTGCAGGTCCGCATCGATGGTGACTACCGCATCACCCGTGGCGTTTAGCAGGCCCGCCAGGATCGCGGCCTCCTTGCCGAAGTTGCGCGATAGCCGGACAGCGCGCACTGGCAGGCCCTTGTCCGTGAGCTCGACGGCACGACCGAAGGTGTCGTCGCGACTCCCATCATCGACTACGACGAACTCGCAATCATAGCCTGGCAACTGGAGAATGGCGGCAATAGTCGTTACGGCCCGCTGAATACCCTGTGCCTCATTGAATGAGGGCAGCACGACACTTATGAGTCTTCTGTGTGGATTCACTGGTACATCTCTCAGGTTTCATCCGGTATTGCATGATGTTTGCCGCCCGCTGCCATTTCGTCGGCAGGGCATTCAAACGAAACCAGCGCTATCCGATAGCAGTCCAGCAGGTCTGCGAACTG
>JANPGU010000079.1:0-18938 GCA_031424095.1 Gammaproteobacteria bacterium | reverse complement strand
GGTCGGCTTCGAGGCCATCGAGACCTTCGATTTCCACATGCCGGTGCTGGTCGACCTGTTCGGTTCACTGCCCAACGCCCGCAACTTCATGCAGGAGCGCGGCATCGACCGCGTGCTGAGCCTGTTCTTTGGCCTGATGTTCGACGACCGGCAGAGCCAGCCGCACCTGCGCTCGACGCATGACAACATTGTCCGCCACGCCGAATACATCGTGAAATCTGCGGCCGGCCTCGGCGTCGAGAACCTGATCGTGATGCCCGCGGCCCAGTACCATGCGGTCGAGCCCGTCTCCGACGACAAGTTGCGCGCCTGCGCCGAGGTGTGGAGCCGCGTCGGCAAGATGACGCTGGACTACGGCATCCGCACTGTGTGCCACCACGAGTTCTACTGCGGCATCCATCACCTGGACGAGCTGCGCAAGTTCTATGCGTACACCGACCCGCGCTATGTGTTCTGGTACTGCGATACCGCGCAGCACGTCATCGCCAGTGTCGATCCGGTGAAGCTTTATGTGGAGCTGCACGATCGATGCGGCGGCTTTCATCTGAAGGACACGCACCATGTCGACCGGATCGGGGATTACCGGCAGCGTCCGGAATCCGAAGTGACGGCGAAGACCACGAACCGATGGTTTTGGGAAATGGGCACGCCCGAAGGTCTGGTGGACTTTCCGACGCTGTTCAAAGCACTCAAGGAATACGGCTACAAGGGCTGGGTCAGCGTCGAACACGACAAGGCGGACTTTGGCGGCAACTATCCGGAAAGCACTGCGGTGGCCGCCTGGTACATCCGGAACGTGCTGAAGAAGATCTACCGATGAACACCAACAGCAGTATCCGCTGGGGCTATGCCTTCAACCAGTGGAAGCAGGGCTGGCAGGGCTTTGCGCGGGTGGAGGATCACATCCGCGCCTTCAAGGCCACTTCGGCCGCCGGATTCCGCCAGATCGAGCTGACGGCTTTCTCCGGTCCCTGGGATCCGGTGGGCAGGCCCGAGAGCATCGCCATCAACTTCGGCTCGGTGCGCAAGTTCGCGATGCAACTGCCGGAATGGGGCATCGACCGCGTCAGCAGCGTGTTCCTTGATGTGGGACAGCTGAGCTTCGAAGACCTTCACTTCGGGCTGCTGCCGACGCAGCGCGCGCAGCACGCCGCCATCATGCGACAGGCGCGGCTGCATGCCGAGTCCATCGCCGAGATGGGCGGGGAATGCCTGGTTGTCGCGCCCTTCCCGCACTTCTGGAAAGAAGGAGAACTCAATGCGGAGCGCATGCAGGCGGCAGCCGACTGCTGGAATGCGGTCGGCGCGATGACAAAGTCGCTGGGCCTGCATACCGTGCTGCACCTTGACGCCCTGTCGGCACTGCGCACCACCGCGGAACTGGACCAGTTGCTGGCGCTGTGCGATGCCTCGTGCGTGAACCTGGCCTTCGATACGGCCGAGCTCACCATCGCGGGCCACGATGTCGTGCCGCTGTACCGCCGCTATCACTCGCGCGTGCGGCACTTCCACTTCAAGGACGCGCTGGCCACCGACACCCTGGGCGAATACAAGCTGCCGCATGCCGAGCGCGCGCTGATCCTCGCCGGCGGCCAGCGGAATATCCCGCGCTGGTTCGGGGAACTGGGCACGGGCGTCGTGGACTTCCCGGGCCTGTTAGCCGCGATGAACGAGCTGGGTTACAAGGGCCTGGTCATCGTCGAAAGCGACAAGGGTCCTGCCCCGGTCATGAGCAGCGTGCTGCTCAACAGCTGGTACCTGCAGCGCGTGCTGAAGGTGCTGCCGTTGGCTGCGTGACGCGCGACTGATGGCCAGTTCGACGGCAGGACCGCTGCGCGGCATCACGTTGATCCTGGCTGGCTTGATGCCAGTGCTGGCATTGTCCGGGCTGGTGCCGGACCTGCCGCAGCTGTTCCAGCAGTTCGCTGCGGAACCGCACCGCGAACTGCTGGTGCCAATGATCATCACCGTGCCCTCGCTGTGCGTGGCGCTGTTCTCGGGCCCTGCCGGCGCCATCGCCGATCGCTGGGGCCGGCGCCCGCTGCTGCTCATTTCACTGCTGGCGTTCGCGGCCGTGGGCACGATCCCGATGCTGTTCACGCGCCTCGAAGCCATCCTCGCAAGCCGCGTGGCCGTGGGCATCGCCGAGGCAGCCATCCTCACATGCGGCAATGCGCTGCTGGGGGACTACTACGATGCGCAGGACCGCCGCAAATGGCTGGGCTTCCAGAACATGTTCGGCGCTCTGTTCGGCTCGGCCATCATCCTGGCCGGCGGGTTCCTGGCCGACTGGCACTGGCGCGGCCCGTTCCTGCTGTACCTGTTCGGCTTCGTGGTGTTTGTAATGGCCTGGATCAGCTGTCCGGAGCCGGAGCGCGCCAGCGTCACCGAAGCGGCGCAGCAGGCGCCCGCGACATTTCCGTGGCGCACCGTGGCGCTGGTCTGCAGCGTGACGCTCGGCCTTTCTCTCATCTACTACGTTCAGGCCGTGCAACACGGCCGCATCTTCGGTGACATGGGCGTTGCGTCCCCCGCGCGCATCAGCATCCTGGTAACGATCGCCAGCATGGGCACCATCCTTGGCGGCTACCTGTTCAAGCGTTTCAGCGGCGCGTCGATGCAGTCGATGCTGGCCCTCAGCCTGCTGGCTTACGGCCTGGCCTACATCGGGGTGGCGTGGGCACCGAGTGTGAACATCGGCCTGCCGCTCGACGCGCTGGGTCAGGTCGGCGGCGGCATTCTGCTGCCCACACTGATCGCCTGGGCCCTGGGCAAGTACGCCTTCGAGCATCGGGGTCGTGGCATGGGACTGTGGGGTGGCGCCTTCTTCCTCGGCGCTTTCGCCAGCCCGCCTGTGCTGTCGCTGTTGAATCAGTTCACGCCCGGCTTCCTGGCCAGCGTCGGTGCCGTAGGGGCGCTGTGCCTGGTGCTCTCGGCACTCCTGTATCTGATCCGCGATCGAGGCAGCAAGGCATGAGCGCCCGGCGGGTCCGCTGGGCGGTGGTGGGCACCGGCGGCATCGGCCGTCGAACGGTCGGCGACCTGAGGCTGTGCGACACGGCCGAGGTAGTTGGCGTGTGTTCCCGTTCACGCGCCTCAGCAGAAGAGTTTGCGAACTCGTGGAAACTGTCGCTGGCTTTCGACGACTACGATGCCCTGTGCGCATCACCCGATGTGGATGCTGTGTACATCGGCACTCCCCACTCGACTCATTTTGACTATGCCCGTCGCGCACTGCTCGCGCGCAAGCACGTGCTGTGCGAGAAGCCGCTGACCTTGACCGCCGCGGAAGCCCGCGAGCTAGGCCGGCTGGCCGAAGCATCCGGCGTGTTCCTGATGGAAGCGATGTGGATGAAGTTCAGCCCGGCGATGCAGCGGGCGATGGAGCTGGTGGGTGCGGGCGTCATTGGCGAACCGCGATTCGTTCAAGCGGGCCTCGGCTATCCCGTGCCGGCCGACGGGCCGAAGCGATTCTGGGATGCCGCGCTCGGTGGCGGCGCGCTGTACGACATGGCCGTGTACACGATCACGCTGACGCAGATGTTCCTGGGTGATCCTGCAGAGGTCTCCGCCACAGGCAGCATGCGTCCAGATGGTGTCGACCTCGAAGAGGCCATCACGCTGAAGTACACCTCCGGCGCGCTGGCACAGCTGGCCACTTCCATCACCACACTGATCCCGCCTCGCGGCTGGGTCGGTGGCACGCAAGGCTGCATCGATTTCGGCGAGCAGCTGTTCTCGCCAGGCAGCCTGCGACTGGTCGTCGGCAAGCCGCCTGCGCCGCCGATCGTGAAGGACGAGACCTTCACGAAGGAAGGAGCCGGCTACGTACCGATGTTCCGCGCGGTGAACCAGCAGATCCTGGCCGGCGCCACGGAACATCCGCTGCATCCTGTGTCCGCCACCGAGCGGGTGCTGCGGATCATGCAAACCATTCAAGGGAAACTCGCGCACGAGCGCGACGGAGGACGAGCGTGACTGCGAACAAGCTGGTTGGAATTCTGCAACTGATTGTGCTGGTGGCGCTCACGTTGCTGCTCAGTGCATTCCACGGTTTCGTCGGCTGGCACAAGGCGTTTTCCACGCACGAGGAACTGGTCCAGCATGCGGCCTGGACCATGCACCTGCCGATGTGGCTGGGCAAGACCGTGGGCTGGACCGAGATGACCGTGACAGCCGCATTGCTGGTCGCCATGTTCCGGCTGCGACTGGCGCGCATCGGATTCTGGGCCTGCATGCTTTTCATCGTCATGGAATTGGCGGCAACCGTCACCCACTACGTCACGCAGGATGGCGGGTCGCTGGTGCAGAACGCGGTGTCGATCTCGCTGACTGCCCTGCTCGCCGGGCTGTATGTCGCCCGTTCAAGAGGCGCCGGGGGAATGGCATGACCGCGCACCCCTTGCTTATTCCTTTGCCGATACAAATCAGAACGCGTATTCTAAGAGTGCCCCGAGGTCCTGATCAGCGCCCCACCCGACGGCCACATTCATGACACCAGAACACTTTGACGCCATCGTGGTCGGCTCTGGCGCCACCGGCGGTTTCGCCGCCAAGGAACTCAGCGAGCGCGGCCTCAAGGTGCTCGTGCTCGAGGCCGGTGCCCCGCTGCCCGAAGCAAAGTTCGAACTCGCAGCCAAGGCGAACTTTGCCAGCATCGGCTCGTTCGCGCGCATCAAGGCGGGCCTGTCGGGCCAGCACAAGCAGGCGCTGACATCCTTCTTCACGCCCGAGAAGAGCTTCCTGTTCGTCAATGACTGGGAGCACCCCTACCAGTCGTCGCAGGACTACTACCTCTGGCTGCGGGGCAAGCAGGTGGGCGGGAGATTCCTGGCGTGGGGCCGCGTGGCCCTGCGCATGTCGGACTACACGTTCAAGTTCCGCAGCCATGAGGGCACGGGTTTCGACTGGCCGATCAGCTACGCCGACATCGCGCCGTTCTATGAGAAGGTGGAACGCTTCCTTGGCGTAGTAGGCAATGACGATCGCATTGCGTATTGCCCCTCCGGCAGCTACCTGCGCCCGGCTGGCCTCAGCAAACCCGAGCAGCACTTCAAGCAGGTGGTGGAGTCGCGCTGGACCGATGCGAAGGTGATGGCCTGGCGCTATGTGCGCAAGGAGGCGACGCCGGTGGATGCGCAGCGCAACCGCACCACGACGCCGCTGGTGGCCGCCCACGCCTCGGGCAATCTCACGCTGTATGTCAACTCCCCGGTCGAACGGGTGAACACCGATCCGCGCACGGGCAAGGCCACCGGCGTCACGTACATTGACAAGACCACGGGCGCGCGGCACGAGGTCCGGGCCAATGTGGTCGTGGTGTGCGCGTCTACCATCGAGAGTATCCGCCTGCTGCTGAATTCGGGCGGCGCGAAGCACCCGAATGGTCTCGGCAATTCCTCGGGCCTGGTGGGTCGCTACTTCATGGACCAGATGCTCTCGCTGGGCTTCGGCACGGCGCCGGGCTTCAAGGGCGGCGAACTCGTCGACGGCACCTCACCGGCCGACAACCATGGCGGCATCTACATTCCTCGCTTCAAGCAGCTGCGGCACCCGGGCGAGGCAGGCTATGCGGGCGGCTTCAACCTGCAGGGCATCGTGGGTCGCCCCATGTTGCCGTCGCACATGGATTCGGTCTTCGGCCTCACCGGCCACGGCGAGATCCTGCCGCATGTGGAAAACAGCGTGCGGTTGGCGGCGCGGCGCGATCGCCTGGGCGTACCCGTTCCCTCGGTGAGCATGCGGCTGCGCGATAATGAGCTGAAGCTGCTGCGCGACCAGGTACAGACGCAGAAGGACATGATGCGGCAAGCGGGCCTCAAGACGGACTTCCTCATCAGCCCGCTGGGCATCGATCCGGACAGCCCGTTGATGCCCAACGCGCGCTGGTACGAGCGCCTGCTGTTCCGGATGGCCTACAAGCGCAGCGTGGCCGTGGGAGGCGCCATCCACGAATGCGGTGGCGCGCGCATGGGCAGCGACCCGAAGTCTTCCGTTCTGAATTCGATGAACCAGGTCTGGGACGCACCCAATGTGTTCGTCACGGACAGCAGCTGCTTCGTGACCAACGGCACCTGCGGCCCGACGCTTACGACCATGGCGTTGACGGTACGCGCATGCGAGCACATCGTCAGTGAATACGAACACTCACAAGACCTGCGAGCCTGAGAGAACAATAAACCGGGGGAGAAGAATGGACACACCGCGCCGGGCTGGATGGCCACAGGGCCTGGTCATCATCATGGTCGGCATCCTGCCGATGATGGCGATCGTCACACTGATGCCGATCGTGCCGGCGCTGGTGAAGAACTTCCAGCACGTGCCCGGCATCCGGACGCTGGCGCCGCTGGTGCTGTCCGCGCCTGGACTGTGCGTTGCGCTGTTCTCGCCGTTCGCCGGCGTCCTCGCCGACCGCATGGGCCGGCGAAAATTGCTGCTGGTGTTCACCACCCTTTACGGCATAGGGGGTGTGCTGCCCTACTTCGTCACGAGTTTCGAAGCGCTGTTCGGCAGCCGCCTGCTGCTGGGCGTGGGCGAGGCCTTTATCCTCACGCTGGGCAACACGTTGCTGGGCGACTACTTCGAGAAGGCGGAACGCGCCAAGTGGCTGGCGTGGCAGAGCTTCGTGGGCCCGGCGCTGGGCGCCGTCCTGGTGACCGGGAGCGGCACGCTTTCAGCGATCCAGTGGAACCTGCCGTTCCTGATCTACGGCGTGGCGCTGCTGATGGCCGTGTTCGCCTACTTCACTGCCTTCGAGCCGCAACGCGCTGCGTCGGGCAGTGCGACGGACGTCGCCGCATCGGCAGATGCAACGCTGCCCTTTCCCACGGCCTTGATGACCCGGATCGCGGTGACGACCTTCGTACTGGCGGCGGTGTATTTCGTGTTCACGCTGCAGTTCTCGCTGGCGCTCGACACCATGGGAATCAAGGACGGCGGGCAAATCGGCAGGATCTCCGGCATAGCAGCCCTCGGCGTTCCGATCGGCGCCGTCCTCTTCAAGTTCATTGCAGGCCGCAGCACGGTGTTCCAGTTCACCGTGGTGTTCATGCTGCTGGGCATCGGCATGGTGGGCATCGGCATGAATCTGGGCATCAAGGCCACCGTGGCGCTGGCGTGGATCCAGCAGCTGGGTTCGGGCATGACCATTCCCGTTCTGCTCGGCTGGAGTCTGCGCGAGCTGCCGGCGCAATTCCGGGGCCGCGGCATGGGCTGGTGGGCCAGTGCGTTCTTTCTGGGGCAGTTCGTTTCGCCGCTCTTCGTGGGCTTCGTGAACGGTTGGTCGGGGGGCCTGCTCAACACCTTCATGGTGGCCGGTGGGTTGTGCCTGGCCATTGCAGTGGGCAACGCGCTGGTGTCGCGACGCGCGATCTGAAACCCCAGAAAGAAGTCTAGCGCGCGACCTGTTCGGCCAGCTTGCCGAAGACCGTGAATTCGACGACGCCCAGCGGCTGGCTCGCCGAATGCGGCCAGTCGGTCAGTGTCAGCCGCACGAAGCGCGCACGGGTCGGGCGGAAGTCGTCGAACTCGGTGTAGCGGGTGACGGTGCTTGCGGTCTTGTCGACTACAGTATTCCAGGCCTTGCCGTCTTCCGACGCTTCCAGGCGATACTGAAACGCCTTGGCGCCGGAGAATGCCGCGTCCTCGGGGCGTGCGCCCGGGAGCTCGGATCCGGCGGGGCCCACCGGCGCCTGACCTGGACGAGACGGCTGCCGGAAACTGAAGTTCAGCGCCTGGAACTGGATGCGTGTTGAGTCGATCATGAAAGGCGGGTCGAACGGCGCTATCCCAATGAGGTCCAGCGTCAGGGTTGGCTGACGGTCTTCCGCGGCCGGCGCCCACCAGGTGCCGTTTTGGTTGTCGAGCGCATAGGCCGCTTCGCGGCCAGTCTGCTGGCTCGATGCAATCAGACCGCGGACCTTGCTGAAGCTCAGTGGAATGGAGCCGGAATCGCCATTGCGCGCCGGATCCGCGACCACGCCCGGTGCCCATTGTGGCGTCTCGCTCGGCGCCCCGCCGCGCACGAACATGCGGCCCTTCGCGTCAAAGCCGATCGGATCCATGCCGATGCGCCGCCCGCCCGGCGGGTCGTGCAACACCGTCAGGTAGAACTGCCACCAGTTGCCATCCGGACCTTTGACGGCGCTGCCGTGGCCGGGCCCCGTATTCACGCCAGTGACCTGTCGAAGGAAGGGCGTGTCCTGAACAGCCGCGTACGGCCCCAGCGGGTTCCTCGCCGTGTAGTAGCCGGTCGAGTAGGTCTGCCACTCGGTGCCACCGGCGCTGTACTGCAGATAGTAGGTCCCGTTGCGCTCGAACACCCACGGGCCTTCCATGTAACTGAAATTGCTTCGCTCGTTGGCGTTCCCGGCGCGCTCCCAGACACGTTCCAGATTGCTCCTGATCAGGTCCTTGGGCGCAGCCGTCATCCTGTTCGGCTGATTCGGGTCGAGCGGCGCGGCCCATACGCCACCGGTCTGGCCATAGGCCATGAAGACGTAAGGCTTGTTGTCCTTGTCGACGAAAATCTGTACGTCGAACACGCGCCGCGGCAGGCCGTTGGTGGTCGGGATTTCCGGCACCGTGCGGCCCTGCGGGTCAAGCCACGACCCGACCTCGATGTAGGGGCCGAGGATGTTGTCGGCGCGGTACAGCGGTGCGCCGTTGCCGCTCATGTAGTACTTGCCGTTCAACTTCGTGACGTCGGGGGCGATGGACAGGCGCTCGCTGCCCACGGCGAGGGACTGCCACTCCCAGCTGATCAGGTCCTTCGAGACCCATGCCCCTCCCAGCGGGGAAGGCCCGTTCGTCACGCCGGTGGCGAAAATGTAGTAGTGGTCGCCGTCCCGCACGACCGTCGGGTCGCCCAGTGAAACGCCGCGCGCGCTGCCGTCGTTGGAGTTTGCGGGCAGGTTCAGCGGATTGATGTAGCGCCGCGACTTGCCGATCGCCGGGGCATTGGTTGCGGGTGCCGCAACAACGGTGGATGCGGCAGCGCCCAGCAGCACTGCGGCCAACACTGCGCGGCTGCCGTCTCGTGCGAGCAGGTTCATCATCTGCGGCTATCCCCTTTTTCTCCTGCTGCCCGACTGACTCTTCTGCGCATTAAAAAAAATGCCGGGGAGCCCGGAACCACAACCCTTGCGGGTGGTGGTCCGAACTCCCCGGCACGGGGGGTCGATCAGAAGTCGACGTTGACTCGCACGCCGTAGGTACGCGGCGGGCCAAACTGCCAGTTGAAGATGTCATCCGGACCTGCGGACACGAAGCTGCCGTACGTCAGGGGCCGCTTGTTGCCGACGTTCTTTGCATAGGCCTGCACGCTGAAGCTGCCCTGCTCCGGCTTGTAGTCGAGCGTGACATCCGTCTGCGTTAAGGACTTCTGGCGCCCATCGTTGTAGTTGTAGAAGTCCAGGAAATAGGATGTCTTGAACGTGGCATCGGCCCTTAGCGTCAGCGATCCGGCCGATCCCAGCGGGAAGGTGTGGTCCAGACCCGCGGTGAGGATGAACTTCGGCGAGAACGGCGTGCGGTTGCCCGCGAAATTCGGCTGCTGCACACCCGGCTGCGTCCGGTTCAGATCGCCGATGCCGTTGATGTCCGGCGGCTGCCCGGCTCCGCCGCAAGCCACGCAGAACACGTTGAACTGCGCGAACAGTTCCTTGTACTCGCTGTTCAAGTAGTTGGCCGACACGCGGAAGCGGTCGTTCTCGCTGAGCTTGAAGTCTCCGGAAGCTTCCACGCCCCAGATCCGCGCCTTGCCGGCGTTGAAAGTCTGGCCGCCGATGGAGGTGTCGAGCAGCACGGAGACCTGCAGGTCCTTGTAGTCGTAGTAGAAGGAGCCGAAGTTCAGCTGGTGGCCGTTGACGGTCTTCTTCATTCCGGCTTCCAGCGCGGTGTTGGTCTCTGGCCTGTAGCTGCCGATCGAGTCGAAGCCGCCAGCCTTGAAGCCGGTGGAAACCTTGCCATAAACCAGCGTGTCCGCATCGGGCTTGTAGTTGATGCCCGCCAGCCAGGTGATCTTGTCTTCCTTGGCCGGATTCAGGTTGAGCGTAGACAGGAATCGCAGCGACGCAAAGTTCTTGCGCGCCGGACCCGCATTGAACAGCGCCGGGTCAGGCGGGCCCGCACCGAACGGCGCGGCATTCCGGTAGACCGCCTGGCGGTCGCTGTCGCTATAGCGCAGTCCGGCCACGGCAGTGAATACCTCTGCGAAGGGCACTTCGATCTGACCGAACAGCGAACGGCTGTCGCTTTGGACATCGCGGCCGAAGTACGACAGGAACGTGCCGTTGGGTCCGATGGGCAGGAAGAAGCCGCTTTCGCGGTTCAGGTCTTCCTTGAAATAGAACGCACCGACCTGGTAATTGATGCCGTTGGCCTCGCCATTCAGCCGCAGCTCGTGGCTCTGCGTGTCCGCCACATCGTGGAAGCTGAAGGAACGGTAGACAATGGGCAGTGTCAGGAAGCTGTCCGGATCACCGAAGAACCGGCGGAGGCCTCCCGTATAAGTCAGCGTGGCCGACGGGCTGATCTCGTAGGACATCTTCGCGCGGAAGGCATGCGTGTCCTGACCCACTTCGCCCAGGCCGAAGACTGGCGCCGTGAATTCGCTGCGGTTGATGGAGGACAGGAAGTTGGTTCCCGATGGCACGCACAGCGTCTGTGTGTAACCCACCACCGGCACGCTGGCGAAACCGGGCGCATTGCATCCCGGACCTCCAGGGCCAACGCCCGCTGCGTTCAGGTTGGCCGCAGCATAGGCGCCGGGCGTGAACTGGCGACGCGCCATTTCGGCGGCCAGATCGAATGACAGCGCTTCGGTGGCATCGATGTGCGCCGACAGGCGCGCGCCTTCGGAATCATTGGTGTCGGAACTGCCGACCGCGAAATGCTTCACGTAGCCGTCATGCTTGTCCTTGAATACCGCAAGGCGTACCGCTGCGAGATCTCCCATCGGAACATCCAGGCCAGCATCCACATGCAGGGCATCGTAGTTTCCGTAGCTCACCGAAGCGTTCGCACCGAGCTGCTTGCCAGGCTTGCGAGTGATGAAATTGATGGCGCCACCGGTGGAATTTCGGCCGTACAGCGTGCCCTGCGGTCCGCGCAGCACTTCCACTCGTTCCATGTCGAACAGCGCAACACCCAGCACGTTGGGACGGTTGATGTATTCGCCGTCGACGTTGACAACGACAGAGGTGTCCTGGGCCTCGTCGTTCGACGTGGTGCCGACACCACGGACCGTGACTTTCACCGAGCCCTGGTCCTGGTTCAGCTGCACCACCGGGGCAATCTGCGAGATGTCGTTCATCGTCGAGAAACCCGCATCACGAAGCGCCTCGGCGCTGACCACATCGATCGCGATGGGCACATCGTTGACGTCCTGCGCGCGGTTTTGCGCAGTAACAATGACTTCGTCGAGTTCCGCGTCGGGCGCCGCGGCGGCTGCCATTGCAGACATGGTGCCGGCGGATGCCAGCCCCAGCGTGCTGACCATCAGAACGCGACGAACGTGATGAGAGACCTTATTCGACATGACGCCCCCTAGAAGATTGATGTTCCAGTCCAGTCGTCCTGGCGACGATCGGCTCCTGTAGTCGAATTAGAATATGAGTTTTAGATTTGTACAAGTGGAAATAGAGGAAAATTGCAGTAATTCATGACTGGCACGGTGGGAACTGCCGAGGCAGCAATCATTTTACGCGACATTTCAGAACGCGGAATTCTAATCACGGCGGGCTTGTTGACCGCCCTGGTGGCGTCGGGCACGCAGGGAGTCGGAGCAAAAGCCTCTGGACGATCCGCGACGGGCGACGGCAGAATCAGCCGATGAGAATTGCCCTTTGCGCGCGCGTGAGCGCTGTACTGGTTGTAGCTGCGATGGCCGGTTGCGTCGCGCCGGTCGCCAGCCTCGCGCCGCTGCTGCAGTCGGGCACGCCCTACGTTGCAATGGGCAGCTCTTATGCTGCGGGCGCGGGCATCGGCCCGCTGCAACCCGGCGCGCCGGAGCGCTGCCAGCGCACGACGAACAACTACCCCAGCCAGCTGGCGCGCCGCTTCAACCTGCGCCTCACCGATGTCTCCTGCGGCGGGGCGACCACGGCGAATCTGCTCTCGGCCTGGGACGAGCTGCCCGCGCAGCTGGACGCTGTCACGGACTCAACCCGCCTCGTGACGGTCACCATCGGCGGCAACGACATCAACTACATGGGCGCCCTGTTCGGCGGCAGTTGTCGCGCAGGTATCGTGGCGCGACCCGGACCCTGCCCGCCGCCGGTGCGTCCCGACACCGCGCAATATGGTCAGCTCGAGGCTTCACTGAATGCCGTCGCCAGGGAAGTCGCCAGGCGGGCGCCACAGGCGAAGCTGGTGATCGTGCAGTACCTGACCGTGGTGCCGGAATCTTTGTGCAAGACCACCGCGATCACGCCGGAGGATGCTGCCAACGGCCGCACGATCGGTCGCCAGCTGGCCGCAATCACGGCCCGGGTTGCTGCATCAAATGGCGCGTTGCTGCTGCCGGCCGACGAGATTTCCCGCGATCACACTGCGTGTTCGGCAGAACCGTGGAGTCACGGCTTGTACCAGGGCTATGACATGCAACAGGGAGCCGCCTGGCACCCGGCGCCTGCGGGCCATGCGGCGATTGCGGCAGAACTCGCAAGACTGCTCGCGCGCTGACCCGCCAGGGGCGCGGTGGCGATCGGGCGCGTCAGCTCTTGCGGCCGGTCGCGCGCGTGGCCTTTTTCAGGTCAAGCGCAAGGAATCCAAGCATCATCAGGCCCAGGTCGTCGATCAACTGGTTCCAGTTGGTGGGCAGGCCCTGCACCTTTTCGTCGATTGCATTGAAGCCGAGGTATCGCGCCAGGCAGCTGTAGACGATCAGGAAGCACATTTCCGCCGCGTGCTCCGGGTCAGGGTGCCCGAATTCGTCGCGGCGCTCGAGGATGATCAGCTTGAAATCCAGCGCCGTCTGCTGCCAGGACTTCGCGCCCGTAGCCTGGATCACTGCGTCGGTCGAGGCCTGCTGCATGAACGCGGAACGCAGGCGGGAGTGTCGGCGCAGGAAATTGGCGAGCTCCCTGACAATGGTAGGCACCAGCCCGTGCAGCGGCAGCGCGCGACGACGCAGCCGCGTGAGCAGCAACGCGAACTCGTGATCCATCTGCGCCAGCGCGCGCGCCTGCGCAACGCGCATCAGGTCTTCCTTGCCGTCCACGCGACAGTAGATGGACCCGATGGAAACCTTCGAACGCCGGCTCACCTCGGACAGCGTCAGCGCGGACAGCCCGCCTTCCTCGAGGATCTGCGTGGCTGCGTCCAGCACGCGGTCGAATGACTGCTGGCTGCGCGTCTGCTTGGGCTTGCGGGCGAAGCTGTGTTCCATTTCGCAGTACGGTCCGGACAAATTAGAACGTTAGTTTAACTCAGATGTTGCAGTGCACGCGTAGGACACGGATTCAGCAGCAGCATCGACGAAGCAATATCAGA
Source organism: Gammaproteobacteria bacterium (assembly GCA_031424095.1). GTDB lineage: Bacteria > Pseudomonadota > Gammaproteobacteria > Steroidobacterales > Steroidobacteraceae > ZC4RG30. Next base: position 5,444 of record JANPGU010000079.1, on the reverse strand, counting down.
ACGGCGTTCCAGTTATTGCCGCAGGCAGCAATGTTCAGGCCCAGTCCGGTTCATTCTCGGCCTTCCACTTGATGCTGCAGCCAGCACCGGGCTTCTGGTCTGCAGGCGCTGGCAGCCCCGCCAGCAACGACTCGCAGGCACGGCGCAGATCCGCGCCGTCACACGGCACGGCGTTGCGCGGCTTGCCGAACTTCACGTCCCATTCGGTGTAGGGACGACTGCCGTCGAACTGCCCGCGATAGTAGAGCCGGCCCGCGGCATCGAACAGGAACAGGTCAGGCGTGCAGATCGCCTCGTAGGCCAGCGCAACCGCCTGGCTTTCGTCATAGAGATAGGGAAACGAGAAGCCATGCATGCGCGCGAACTCAAGCATGTGCGCCGGCGAATCCTCAGGGTGGGCCACGATGTCATTGCAGGAGATCGCCACGGTCAGGATGCCACGCGTGGCAAGGTCCGCTGCGACTCGCGCGAACGACGCGGCGATGTGCTGCACGAACGGGCAGTGATTGCAGAGGAAGGCCACCACCAGGCCCTTGCCGGAACTGAGGTCAGCCCGGTGGTGCAGCCGACCCGCACCGTCCGGCAACGAGAAATCGGTGGCCGGGCTGCCCAGCTCCAGCATCCGCGAGTGACGCAACATGGGATATCCCTCCTGCAGGGCATTGCGCTAGTATCTGCAGATACTAGAACAACTGTTCTGATAATTCCAAGGGGGGACGATGACCGCACGTGCATTCGAGCCCAGACCAATGAAGCTGAGCCTGCTGACAGCGGCCCTGCAGGAACTCACGCCCCGTGACCGGCGCGACGCCGACCCGGACCTGGCCATCGAGGACTGGCTGCGCTTCGCGCACGACCTCGATTGTCCAGCGATCCAGCTTTCCGCGGCGCTGCACCCCAGTCAGGCCGACGTGCCTGCCGAGGCTCTGCTCGACCCTGTCGCCAACCACCTCGACCTGCGCACGCCGTTCGATCAAGCGCGTGCCGCGCGCGTGCTGGCCACCATGCGCTCCACCGGCGTCGCGATGTCGGACATCGCTTATTTCGACAACATGCTGGTGGCGGACCGCGACTCCCGTCGCCGCAAGCACGCCTTCATGTTGCGCGTGTTCGATGCGGCGGTGCTGCTCGGGGTCGATGCGGTGTGCGGCTTCGTCGGCCGCAATGCCGACCTTGAGATGGAACAGAACCTGGCGATGTTCGAGACCGAGTTCATTCCACTGCTGCAGCAAGCCAAAGCCCGCGGCCTCACCTATCGCGTGGAACAGTGCCCCATGCCGGGTTGGGTGGTGACGGACCGCTGGCACAACAACATCGCGTATGCGCCGGGGCCGTGGATCGCGCTGCACCGCCTCTGCGAGAAGCACGGCGTGGGCGACCAGTTCCGCATTCACTACGACCCGTCGCACGCCATCCTGATGGGCCAGGACACCCGCTCGATCTTCCAGTACCTGAAAGACGAGGGCTACAACTTCCTGATCGCGGGATTCCACGTGAAGGGACAGGTGATCGACGCGCGCGGCGTGTCGGCCTGGGGCTATGGCGGACAGACGCTGCAGCGCGGCGACTGGAAGAATGGCGTCCCGTCGCCCTCGCCAGCCGACCATGGCAATGCCTGGAAGAAGCAGGTAGTGCTGTGCGAGCACGAGCTGCCGGGCACCGCGCGTCACGATCCACTCGCCTACCTGCAGAACCGCAGCGTGGACTGGCTCGATCACCAGCTGGCGGCGCGTGAATTGCTCGCCCTCGATCCAGCGCAGACCTGGCTCGTCGTCGAACACGAATATCCGCGCGCGCGCATCCAGGATCCGAAGCTGCTGGCGCCGATCCTGAAAGGCTCGCTGGCGTTTACCCGCGCGATCGATGAGGCCGCAGCAGCCATGTATGCCCTGCAGCACGAAGTGCTCGCATCGCAGGGGATTCCCGTGCAGGGGGTTGGCAGGGAGGCCTATCGCTCATGACCCACTCCATTGATCAGCGCCGGTTGCGCGCCGGCATCGTCGGCGGGGGACGCGGCGCCTTCATCGGCGCTGTGCACCGCATCGCCGCCCAGCTCGACAGCGAATCCCTGGTGGTGGCCGGAGCGCTTTCCTCGGATCCAGCAACCGCCGCTGCCAGCGCGGCGGACTGGCGCCTGGCGCGCAGCTACAGCTCATACGAAGAGATGGCGCGCATGGAGGCAACACTTCCGGACGGCAGCGACTACGTGATCATCGCCACGCCGAATCACCTGCATCTGCCCGTGGCGCGCGCCTTTTTCAAGGCCGGCATCCATGTGATGTGCGACAAGCCACTGGCGGTGTCGGTGGCCGAAGGCCATGAGTTCGGGCAACTGGCGAAGCAAAGCGGCCGACTCTGCGGGCTCACCCACACCTACTCCGGCTACCCCGCAGTATTGGAAGCGCGCGCGCTGGTAGCAGATGGTGCCCTCGGCATGCTCCGCAAGGTGCACGTGGAATACCTGCAGGACTGGCTGATGGATCCGCTGGAACAGACGGGACAGAAGCAGTCGTCGTGGCGCACGGACCCCGCGCGCTCCGGGCCCGGCGGCGCGCTGGGTGACATCGGCACACATGCGCATCACCTGGCCGAGTTCATCACGGGCCAGAACGTCGATGCGGTGAGCGCAGACATCACGCATTTCGTCGCCGGCCGGCGCCTGGATGACGATGCAAACCTGCTGCTGCGTTTCGCGGGCGGCGCGAAGGGCACGCTGGTCTGCTCGCAGGTGTGCTGCGGCGAGGAAAACGACTTGAGGATCCGCGTGTACGGCACGAAGGGCGCCATCGAATGGCACCAGCAGGAGCCGAATACCCTGCTCTTCAAGCCGCCGGGAGGTGCCGTGCAGATCCGGCGTACGGGCAAGGGCTTCACGGCGGCAGAATCGCTGGGCGCAACCCGCACACCGGCCGGGCATCCGGAAGGTTATCTGGAGGCATTCGCCACGCTGTACCGACGCTTTGCCGCGGATGTGCGCCGCGTCGCGCGCGGCGAAACGCCGCTGCGTGACTACCCCGGCGTCGAAGATGGCATCCGCGGCCTGGCCTTCGTCAATGCAGCCCTGCAGAGCGCAAAGGATTCCTCTCGCTGGACAACCCTGCGCAAATGAAGACTGCCGGGAAGACCTGATGTACCTGGGCATCGATCTGGGCACTTCGGCGGTGAAGGCCGTGCTGCTGGATGCCACCGGCAGGTTGGCCGCCGAGGCGGACGCAACGCTTGCCGTATCCCGTCCACTGCCGGGCTGGTCAGAGCAGGAACCGGAACAGTGGTGGCTTGCCGCAGGCGAAGCCGTGCGTGCATTGCCGGCGCCGCTGCGGCGTGGCGTACAGGCCATTGGCCTGTCTGGTCAGATGCACGGCGCGACGCTGCTGGATGATAAGGATCGCGTGCTGCGTCCAGCCATTCTCTGGAATGACGGCCGCAGCAGTCGCGAATGCGCCGAGCTGGAGGACGCAGTGCCAGACCTCGGCGCGATCAGCGGCAATCGCGCGATGCCCGGCTTCACGGCGCCCAAGCTCGCCTGGGTGCGACGGCATGAGCCCGCGCTATTCGCTGCCGTGCGTCGCGTGCTGTTGCCGAAGGACTATCTGCGCCTGCGCATGACCGGCGATGCGGCAACAGACATGTCCGATGCCGCTGGCACGCTGTGGATGGATGTGCGCGCGCGGCGTTGGTCGCAGGCGCTGCTTGCGGCGACCGGACTTGATGAACGTCAGATGCCGGTGCTCGTTGAAGGCACGGCGGCGACCGGCGTGTTGCGCCCGGAGTGCGCAGCGGCGTGGGGACTGCCACTGGCTCCCGTCCATGGCGGCGGGAGCGACAACGCTGCCGGCGCGGTAGGCGCGGGCGTGGTGCGCAATGGCGAGGCGCTGCTGTCACTCGGCACCTCCGGCGTGCTGTTCCTCTCATGCGATGCGTATCGACCCGATCCGCGCAGCGGTGTGCACACCTTCTGTCACGCGGTGCCGGGACGATGGCACCAGATGTCGGTGCTGCTGAGCGCAGCCAGCTGCCTGGCATGGGCCGCGCAGGCTTGCGGCGCGACCGATGCCGCGACGCTGCTGGCCGAAGCGCAGGCTGACGATCGGCCATGCCGCGAAGAACTGTTCCTGCCCTATCTCTCGGGTGAGCGCACACCGCACAACGATCCGCATGCGCGAGGCGTGCTGTTCGGGCTTTCGCACGACACGACACGCGCCCGCATCGCCCGCGCCGTGCTGGAAGGCGTGGCGCTGGCGTTCCGTGACGGACTGGATGCGCTGCGCCACTCGGGCAGCTCGATCGGCAGCATCAGCGTGATCGGCGGCGGCGCACGCTCGCTGTTCTGGGGGCGCATTCTCGCCGCGGCGCTGGATGCACCCCTGACGTACCGCGACGGCGCGACAGTAGGCGCAGCCGCTGGCGCCGCCCGCCTGGCACTGATCGGCCACACCGGCGCCGATGTCGATTCAACCTGTGCCCCGCCGGCAGTGCAGCAGATCATCGCACCTGATCCAGTGCTGGTTGCACACGCCGCCAAGCGCCTGCCGCGCTTTCGCGCCTTGTATCGGGCGCTGCAGCCCAGCTTCCAGGAGAATTGCAATGTCTGATTCAATCTTCCGCGACATTGCTCCCATTCGCTTCGAGGGACAGCAGAGCACGAATCCCCTCGCATTCCGCTGGTATGACCGCACGCGTGTCGTGCGCGGCAGGACGATGGAAGCGCACCTGCGCATGGCGGTGTGCTACTGGCACACCTTCTGCTGGGATGGCTTCGATGTGTTCGGCCGTGGCACCTTCGACCGGCCCTGGCATCGTGGCGCGCTGGACCAGCGGGCCGCCGAGCACAAGCTGGATGAGGCCTTCGAGTTCCTGACGCGCCTGGGCCTGCCCTATTTCTGTTTCCACGACGTGGATGTGATGGCGCAGGCCGCGACGATTCGCGAACACGTGGAAAACTTTGCGCGCATCACCGACCGCATCGGCGAGAAGATGGCACAGACCGGCGTGAAGCTGCTGTGGGGCACTGCCAATCTCTTCAGTCATCCCCGCTACATGGCGGGCGCGTCGACGAACCCGGACCCGGACGTGTTTCGATTCGCGGCCACACAGGTGCGTCATTGCCTCGAGGCCACGCGTCGACTGGGCGGCGAGAACTACGTGCTGAGGGGCGGCCGCGAAGGCTACGACACGCTGCTGAACACCGACCTGGCGCGGGAAAAGCGCCAGTTTGGCCGCTTCCTGCAGATGGTGGTGGAGCACAAGCACCGGATCGGCTTCAACGGCGCCATCCTCATCGAACCCAAGCCCCACGAACCCACCAAGCACCAGTACGACTTCGACGTGGAGACCGTGCACGGCTTCCTGGTGCGCAATGGCCTGGAGAAGGAAGTGAAGGTCAACATCGAAGCCAATCACGCGACGCTGGCAGGTCACAGCTTCGAGCACGAGATCGCGACCGC
>JANPGU010000078.1:0-18476 GCA_031424095.1 Gammaproteobacteria bacterium | reverse complement strand
GCCGCCACGGCGCGCAAGCTCCGCGGCCAGTGCCAGCACTGCATCGGGAGCCGCCCCCGACAGCTCGTCACTGATGCGCGACTGCAGCGCCGCGCGCGTCACGCCAGCCAGGAACGCAGCGGTCCGCTGCGGCGAGCCAGCGCAGCCTGCAGCAGGCGCACTGCATGCAGGACCAGACACACCACCACCCACACCGCCACGATGTTCAGGCCCACGTCAGGGCGACCGAACAGCACGGCAACCGTGAGGATGGCGAGATTGGGATTGCGCCGCGCCGTGACCAGCCGCAGCAGGCTGTCGAAGCGCTGCCACACATGCATGTCCATCTTGAAGAACTTGATGAACAGGCCTTCTTCGAGTCGCTGCAGGATGTAACCCGCAATGATCACCTTCAATGCGATGGAGTCGGGTGCCAGCGGCAGTCCCACCGCTGCGAGTCCCACCACCCATGCCCACCACCAGAACGGCGGGTGCAGCAGATCGATGGAATGATCGTAGATATCGCCGAAGGGCGAGGACTGCAGCGTCACGCGCGCCAGCTTGCCGTCCACGGTATCGAGAAACGTCATGCCCCAGGCGGCGAGCAGTCCCCATGCGTACTGACCTCGCCAGAAGGCCCACATTGCCAGCAGCACCAGCACCAGACTGGCAGTGGTGACCATGTTCGGCGTGATGCCGAGGTGCGCGCAGATCCGTGTGAATGCCCGCGCCGGGCGCGGCCACAGGTACAGCGTGACGAAGTCGGTCACCCCTTTGTACGAGCCCGCGAATACACGCGCCTCGATGGCGCCGAGACCTTCCTCCGTCAGCGGCAACAGGTAAGGCGGTTCGCGTTTGCGCAATGCATCGTTGTACTGGCCTGCAACCTGCGCGGCGGTGAGGCGCGGCAGATCTGGCGGCGCCTGTGAGTTCTGCAGCAGAGCCGCGGCTTCATCGCTGCGTGCAGGCGGCACGAGCATGGCGACGCAGCTGCCATTGTTCGCCCACATGCTGCAGGGCTGCGCCTGTTTCGCAAGGCCGCGCACCAGCGGATCGTCATAGACCCAGTCGGCACGCAGCAGCAGCACCAGCTCGGCGGATTCCACGCTGGCCGTTGCGCCTGCACGCTTGCACAAGCGGCGCAGCCGCTCTGCCGCCGGCAGGCTCCAGATGCGCAGGTGCGATTCGCCCGTTATCCGGCTGGCAATGGCGGGTTGGGCGGCAGTCGCATGTGGCATCATCGGCAACCTATGGAGTCTGAATCCGGCCCGGCATTATCGACGAACGCCTTCGTGTTTGCGCATATCTCGGACCTGCACCTGCCGCATCAGCCACAGCTGCGCTGGGCGCAGCGATTCTCCAAACGGCAGCTCAGCGTGTGGTCATGGCGCCGCCGTCAGGCTGTGCAGCGGCCGGAAATACTGGAAGCATTGCAGAAGGATCTTCTGTCGCGCGAGCTGGCTCATGTCGCGGTGACCGGTGACATCACCAACTTCTCGCTGCCCGCGGAATATCGCGCTGCGCAAGCCTGGTTGCAGACGCTTGCAGCACGCAGCCAGGTCAGTGTGGTGCCGGGCAATCACGACGCACTGGTGGCGGTGCCGCCACCGCAGGGCCTCGGACTCTGGGCGGGCTGGATGGGTGATGTGCAGCAATGGCCCTATGTAGTGCGCCATGAGTCAGTGTCCTTCATCGGCCTGTGCACTGCGGTGCCCACCGCACCGTTGCTGGCCTCGGGGCGTCTGGGTGAAGCGCAGCTGGCGCGACTGGAAACCGTGCTGCGCGAAGAAGGGCAGGCCGGCCGGCTGCGGGTGGTGCTGATGCATCATCCCGTTGCCGATGGCGCCGTGCGCTGGCGCAAGGCGCTGTCCGATCGCGGCCGTTTGCGCGCAGTGCTGCAAAGGTCAGGTGCCGATCTGGTGCTGCACGGACACGCGCGCAATGCCCGTCTGGATGCTGTCGCCGGGCCGCAGGGACCGATCCCGGTACTGTGCGTCCCTTCTTCGTCGGCATCGCCGAATCCGCGCGACGAGGCGGCGCGCTGGCAGCTGCTGACGCTGCCGCCGCCAGCAGGGCCACGATGGGCGCAGGTTCTGGTGCGGCAATGGTCGCTGGCAGCAGGCGACTTCGTGGACGCCGCGCGCTACGAGCTGCGCCTGCCAGACATGGGATAATGTGCCATGGCCAATGCAACAGAACTCAAGTTCGGCGACCCTGCAACGCGCGTGGCACAGACCGACTACTGGTCCGTGCTGCTGCGCCCGCGCCAGCCCACCCTGGGTTCGCTGGTGCTGGTGTGTCGTGAAGACGTGCAGGCCTTCTCGGCAGTCAGCGCGGCCGCTTTCTCCGATCTGCAGCAGGTCGTGCAGCGTGTCGAAGCCACACTGCGCGCTGTGGTCGCCTATGAGCGCATCAACTACCTGATGCTGATGATGGTCGACCCCGATGTGCATTTTCACGTGATCCCGCGCTATTCGCAGCCGCGCGAGTTCGCCGGCCTGTCTTTTCCGGACCCGGGCTGGCCGGGTCAGCCGGCACTCGAGCCGGCAACTGTGCCGGAGGCCGCAGCGTGCACCTTGCTGCTGCAGCGTCTGCATGCGGCGTGGCAGATCAGCAGTGGTTGAGCCAGCGAGCCCGATGCCGTCTTTGCGCCACCGGCTGCCGGACCGGCTTGACTGGTACACCCTGCGCGGCCTGTTCGGGCCGCTGGTGCTCTGCCTGTGCGTGCTGCTGCTGGCGCAGTTGCTGGAGCGGCTGCTGCGACTGTTCGATATGGCGGCAGCCACCGGCGCCAGCTCGCTGCTGGTGCTGAAGATGGCGGGGACGCTGGTGCCACACTATCTCGGCCTCGCCATTCCCGCGGCATTTTTTGCGGCCATCTTCATGGCTGTTGCGCGCGTTGGCGACGACAACGAACTCGACGCGATGCTCGCCACTGGTCGTTCCATTACGCGCATGGCAGCGCCCTATTTCCTGGTGGCGCTGGCGCTGTGTGCCTTCAACTATTACCTGTTCGGATATCTGCAGCCGCAGACCCGCTACGGCTACCAGCTCAATGTTCACCAGGTGCGCCAGACTGGCTGGAACGCGCGCATGGAAGACAATCGTTTCGTCACCGTCAAGCAGGGCTTCACCCTTGGCGCGGACTCCGTGGGCGCAGATGGCAGACAGCTGACGCGCGTGTTTGTCGAACGTCGCAGCGAGGCAGGCGAAGAGATCATCACGGCCGAGCGGGGCAGGCTGGTGCCTTCTGCAGATGGCACGCGGCTGCTGCTGGAACTCGAGAACGGCATGATCGCGCGCGACAACATTGCGGGCACGGTGCGCGTGGTGAAGTTCGCGCAGGGCCGCATCAACGAGGACTTCACTGCGGTGCCGCCACCATTTCGCGCCCGTGGCGGCTCGGTGCGTGAATTGCTGCTGCCGGAACTGGCTGTCAATTCGCCGCAGGTGCAAGAGGCGGCCCTCGAGCCGGCGCAGGTCAAAGGCGAATTCCACGGCCGCGTAGCGCGAACCTTCCTGCCCCTGCTGCTGCCACTGCTGGCCTTGCCGCTGGGCATGGCGGCAAAGCGTGGCCGACGTGCGCCTGGCACCGTGTTCGCGACGCTTGCACTGCTGGCACTGAACCAGGCGCTGCAATTCGGAGAAAGTCTGGCCGAGACCGGCCGTGTCACCGCCTGGATCGCGGTGTGGGCGCCGGTGGTGATCTTCGGTGTGTTCGGCATCTGGCTGTTCCGCAGCAGCCTGCAGTGGCCGGGCGACAATCCCGTGATGCGCGCGGTCAGCGCGATCGAAGGTGCATTCGAAGGTCTGCAGCGCAAGAAGAAGGTCGCCAAGTGAAGCGCGTCCTCGGGCCCTATCTGCGCCGCCGCATAGCTGGCCAGATCTTCGGCCTGCTGCTGGCACTTAGCGGCCTGATGCAGTTGCTGGAACTGCTGGATGTCACCACCGAGGTGCTGGACCGGAAGCTCGGCCTGTCGGGGTTGCTGCACTACGCGGTGCTGCGCATTCCCAGCGAACTGGTGGTGGCGCTGCCGCTGGCCGGACTGCTTGGCTCCATGGCTGCGTTCTACGCCATGGCGCGCAGCCGCGAGATCACCGCACTGCGCACCGCCGGGGTCGGTCTGTGGCGGATGCTGATGTATCTGCTGCCCGTGCCATTCCTGTTCGCACTGCTGCAGTTCGGGCTCACCCAGAAGCTGGTGCCCATGGCCGAAGCCAGCCTCAAGTCCTGGTGGGATTCCACCGTGCCGCTGGAGAGCAAGCCGCCCGATCCGCAGTGGGTGCGCACCAGCAATGGCGTGGTGCTGTTCGAGCGCAACTCCGCCGATGGCAGGCAGTTGCTGGATGTGCGCATCTATACCCGTGATGAGCAGGGCCTGCTGCTGTTGCGCACGCGCGCAGCGCGCGCGCAATGGGATGGCACGCAGTGGCAGCTCAGCGCCGCGCATGACATGCACGTCGAGCCGGGCCTCAAACCCGATGCGGAGCCGTTGCGCAGCTGGCAGTCCAACCTGCGTCCCGACGATGTCATGCAGCTGGATGCAGCCGACCCGCATCTGTCGAGCATTGCGCTGGCGGATGTCATCGGTGGCGATCGCGTGGGCACCAGACCGCGCAGTTTCTATCAGACCGTGCTGCTGCAGTCGTTCACTGCGCCATTCACGGTATTCATCATGATGCTGCTGGCAATGCCGGCAGCCATCGTTTCGGAACGTGGCGGCGGCGGGGGTCGCGTACTGCTCGCGCTCGCTCTGGGGCTCGGTTTCCTGCTGGTGGATGGCATTTTTTCCGCCTTAGGCACCAGTGGCCGGATCGCGCCGGGGCTGGCTGCTTCGGCCGCGCCGCTGCTGTTCGCCGCGCTGGGTTTCTGGCAGCTGCGCAGCTGCGAACGTCACTGACCGGTGCGTTACAAATCGTTCACCCGCCATGGCCTCTGCAGGAACTACGATGTGCTGGCCAGGCATGCGCGGTTGAGACTGGCATGATCAGTATCTGCATTTCAGGGGACAGGAATTGAGCGAACTTCGCATCGTGCCCGTCAGCACGCCCGCCGAACTGAAGCGATTCATCCGCCTGCCGGCAAGGCTGGCGGCCGGCGATCCAAACTTCGTGACTCCGCTCATGATGGAGCGGCTGGATGCGCTGTCGCCGGGCAAGAATCCATTTTTCGAGCATGCCAAGGTGCAGCTCTTTCTGGCAGTGCGCGACGGCTGCGACGTCGGCCGCATCAGCGCGCAGATTGACGAGCTGCTGAAGGAGCGCGATCTCGGCCATTTCGGCATGATTGCAGCTGAAGATGATGCGGCTGTGTATGCGGCGTTGTTTGCAGCCGCCGAGCGCTGGTTGCGCGAACGCGGCCGCAGCCGCGTGCAGGGCCCCTTCAACCTGACGATCAACGAGGAAACCGGCCTTTTGATCGACGGGTTCAATACACCGCCGATGATCTTCATGTCACACGACGCCCCCTACGCGGCAGGGCAGATCGAGCGGCTGGGTTATGCCAAGGCCAAGGACGTCATCGCGTATCTGTTCGACATGGCTACCGGCATGCCGCCGCAGGTGCAGAAGATGATGGCGCGCCTGCAGTCCGTCGGCATGACCGTGCGCCCGATCGACATGTCGAACTTCAATCGCGAATTCGATCTGGTCATGGAAATCTTCAACGATGCCTGGAGCCAGAACTGGGGCTTCGTGCCGTTTACCGACGCCGAGCTCAAGCACATGGCCAAGGGCCTGAAGCCCCTCATCGACAAGCGTTTCACCGCGATTGTCGAATACAACGGCCAGGCGATCGGCTTCGGCATCCTGCTTCCCAACCTCAACGAGGCGATCCGTGACTTCGGCGGCAGACTGCTGCCATTCAACTGGATCAAGCTGCTGCTGCGGCTCAAGCGCGGCACGCGCACCGGTCGAGTGCCCTTGATGGGCGTGCGGCGCAGTTTCGGCGGTGGCCTTGCTGCCGGCATGGTGCCGTTCATGATCATCGACAGCATGCACAAGGGCGCCATCGAGAAGAAGATGCAGCAAATCGAGCTGTCGTGGATCCTCGAGGACAATCGCGCCATGCGACGCATTATCGAGGCGCTGGGCGCAGTGGCCTACAAGACCTATCGCTTGTACGAGAAGTCGCTGTCGTGACGGCAGCGGCGGGGCTCACCGCTCTGGTGCTGGCCGGGACCCGCGCCGGTGGCGATCCGCTGGCTGCTTATGCTGGCGTTTCGCACAAGGCACTGATCGAGATTGGTGGCGTCCCGATGCTGGCGCGCGTGCTGGCGGCACTGGATGCCGCGCCGGCGGTGGCGCGCATGGTCGTCGTGATCGATCGACCGGAAGTCATGGCCGCGCTGCCCGCTTTCCACAAGTCGGTTGAACTGCTGCCCGCGCAGGGCGGGCCCAGCGCAAGCGTGGCCGCGGCAATGTTGCAGCTGGGTACGCCGCTGCTTGTCACCACTGCCGACCATGCGCTGCTGCGCCCGGAGTGGATCAGCGAATTCCTGCTGGCGGGCACCGTGGGCGCCGATGCCGTTTTGGCGCTGGCAAGGCGCGAGGCGGTATTGGTGGCGGCGCCCGGCACAAGCCGCACCTGGCTGCGGTTCGCCGATGGCGATTACTCGGGCTGCAACCTCTTCCTGCTGCGCAACGACGCGGCCATGGGTGTGGTGCAGCTCTGGCAGCAGATGGAAGCAGCGCGCAAGCGGCCGCTGTCGCTGCTGCGGCGGCTGGGCCTGCTGTATGTACTGCGTTACAGGTTTGGCTGGCTGAGTCTGGCATCCGCGCTGACTCGCCTGGGAATACTGTCTGGCAGTCGAATAGCCGCCGTCACGTTGAGCGATGGGCGTGCTGCCATCGATGTCGACAAGCCGGCAGACCTTGACCTGGTGCGGCAGCTCATCGGCCGGGGATCCGCCTCAGGATGAACCACAGTGTGCGTGCAACTTGCGCGCTTGCGATCCCAGGGTCAGGCGTTGGCGGCCGCGCTGTTGCCGCGGCGCGACCAGGCGCCGGCGATGGCGCGGCATTGTTCAAGGTCGGCGGGGAAATCCAGCTCCGCCCAGTCCAGCCCTTCGATGGATGCCGTACGCACGTCTACGGTAGCAGCGAGCCGGTTGATGGCAGAGAGGTACCACAGGCTGGCGCCTTCCAGCGTGCGCATGGTGCGCTCCAGCTCAGCCACGAATACCGCTGCACCCGGGGCGCTGAAACGCAGGAAGCCGATGGATTCACCGGTGATTTCTCCCATGGGCAGCTTTTTGCCGATGGCGGTCAGTTTGTCGCCCGCGGAGATCACCTTCATGTCGTCCTCGTCATAGACGGCCTTGCGGTCAATGGTGACCGTAATGGCTGCGTCAGGCGCTGCCAGCAGCCGCCGGGCGATTTCCGGATCGAACAGCGTATCGCCGTTGAGGATCAGGGAAGGCCCGGCAAGGTCCGCGCGCACCATCCAGCAACTGGCAAGGTTGTCGGCCACCTTGTAGAAGGGGTTGAACACGGTGCGCACCTGCATGCCCCGCGGCGTGATGCCGGGGAGGGTGGCTTCCACCAGATCGGAGCGGAAGCCAGTGACCACGACCGCTTCGCTGACACCGGCAGTAGCAAGTCCCAGCAGCTGCCAGGCAAGCATCGAGCGGCCGGCCAGATCGAGCAGACATTTCGGCAGGTTCTCCGTGTGGGGAAGCAAGCGACTTCCCTGCCCGGCAGCCAGTATGATGGCCTTATGTTGTTTTTCTGCGACGTTCACAGGTCGACCTGTTAAATGGGATTGCGAAGTGTACACAGACAGTAATACGGGTGCTTTAAACCCGGTCACACCTCCTCAATTGAGCGGGACCCCCTCTTTATTGGGGTCAGGAACAGGTATGATTCGCGCCCATTGCGGGACAGTCTTGCTGTCCATCACATCCATGTTGCAAAGAAATTGCGCTGGCGCTTCCGCCACACTAAATTTAACCAATATAAGTGGTTGGAGAGCCGGCCTGGCGCCCTGAATTGGACGGTAACTTGGTTTTACAGAACGTGCCGACACCGACGGCCAGCGGGCTAGACCTGCGTCGCGCGGAATTTTCCACGCTGACCGAAGCTCTGGACTACGCCGCGGCCGGGCAAACAGGCTTCAATTACTACAACGGTCGTGGTGAGCTGACTAAAGCGCTGTCGTATCGCGAATTGCGCGAACGGGCACGCGCGCTGGCGCGCCGCCTGCAGGGCCTGGGTCGCGGCGCGCGCGTGGCCCTGGTTGCCCACACCCATCCCGATTTCGCAGTCATGTTCTATGCCTGCCAGTACGCGGCGTTGGTGCCCGTGCCGCTGCCGGCTGCGATACATCTTGGCGGCCACGAAGCCTATGTGCGGCACCTGCGCCAGATGGTGCTTGATTGCCGTGCCTCCGCGGCATTTGCGCCGGTCGATTTCATCGAATTGCTGCGCGAAGCCGCCAGCGACCTGCCGGTGCAGGTCACCGGCACGCTCGACGACTTCCTGGCACTGGAAGACAAGGGCGAGCTGCCGGCTCCGCCGACGGTGGATGAACTGGCGTACATGCAGTACACCTCGGGCAGCACGCGCTTCCCGCGCGGCACCATGATCACCCAGGCTTCGGCGCTGCATAACCTCGAAGCCATCTTCAATCATGGTTTCCGGCTGACGCAGGAGGACCGCTTCTGCTCCTGGCTGCCTTACTACCACGACATGGGTCTGGTGGGCATTGTGCTGGGCTGCATGGCAACGCAGCGTTCCTGCGATTTCATGGGTTCGCGTGAATTCGCGATGCGGCCGCGCCTGTGGCTGAAACTGCTGTCGCAGAACCGCACGACGATCTCGTTCAGTCCGCCATTCGGCTATGCCCTGGCAGCGCGCCGCATCACCGCCAAGGACACCGAGTCGCTCGACCTGTCTGCCTGGCGCGTGGCTGGCGTCGGTGCCGAAATGATCCATCCCGAATGGCTGAATGCCTTTGCCGAGGCGCTGGCGCCGGCGGGCTTCAAGCCTTCCGCGTTCCTGCCTTGCTACGGCATGGCGGAATGCGCACTGGCGGTCAGTTTTGCGCCCATCGGCGGCGGCATGCAGATCGATTACATCGACGGCGATCTGCTGTCCGATACCGGCGAGGCGCTGCCGCTGGAAGAAGGTTCGCCGTCGCGCCGCAAGGGTTTCATCAACTGCGGCGCACCGCTGCCAGGCTTTGAAGTGGTAGTGCGCGACGACGACGGACACTTCCTGCAGGAGCGGCAGGTGGGGCGTCTGTTCCTGCGCAGCCCCAGCGTGATGAGCGGTTACTACAACTCACCGGATGCCACCGCCGAAGTGCTGTCGGCCGATGGCTGGCTGAATACCGGCGATTTGGGTTATCGCGTGGCGGGTTCGCTGTACCTCACGGGCCGCGCCAAGGATCTGCTGATCATCAACGGTCGCAACATCTGGCCGCAGGATCTGGAGAACCTCGCCGAGCAGCAGCCGGAAGTGCGTCCCACCGATGCCTCCGCGTTTTCTGTTCCGGGCAGTGATGGCACTGAAGTGGCTGTACTGGTGGTGCAATGCCGGGAGCAGGATCCCAGGACACAGGCGGAGCTGGCCGACCGACTGCACGAGGCCATCTCGGTGGAATTCGGCATCCGCTGCCTGATTGAACTGGTGCCGCCGCATACGTTGCCGCGCACCTCATCGGGCAAGTTGTCGCGCAGCGTGACTCGCAAGGAATTCCTCGAGCGCCACGATGAAGAGCGGTTGCGTGAAGCCGTGCATGTGCGTTTTCTGGTGAGCGACGGCGGCCGCCGGCCGGTTGCGGCCTGACCCATGCCCGAGACAATCGATCAGGTGGAACGCGTTGTGCGCGAGGCATTGAAGGTCGCCTGCCCGGACATCGGCATCGTCGATGGCAGCACCCATCTGGCCAGTGAGCTCGGACTCGATTCCGCGCAGGTAATGGACATGATCATGGAGATCGAGGATCACCTCGACATTTCGATTCCCGTGGCAACGATTGCCGAGGCGCGCACGCTCGACCAGCTTTGCGACAGTGTCCGCCGCGTGGTTGCAGGCCCCGCATGAATCTGTTGTCGAAGTTTGCGCCGCTCGCGGAATTGCGGGCTGCACTGACTGGGCGCGGCAGGGTGCCTTCGATCGCGACGCCGATGGATGCGGTGCATTCCGCCACCGAGGCCACCATCGATGGCCGGCGCGTGCTGCTGGCGGGCACCAACAATTACCTGGGCATGACCTTCGATGCGGATTGCCGCGCGGCGGCAATCAAGGCCGTTGAAGCGCTGGGCACGGGCACCACCGGTTCGCGCATGGCCAGCGGCAACTACGCTGGCCATCGCGCACTGGAGCGCGAGTTCGCTGACGCATTCGGCTGGCCATCATGCATTGTTTTTTCCACCGGCTACCAGGCCAATCTTGGGGCCATCTCGGCGCTGGCCGGGCAGGGCGATTACCTGTTGGTGGATGCAGATGGTCACGCCAGCATCCACGATGCCTGCAAGCTGAGCTCCGCTACCACCATCCGTTTCCGCCACAACGATCCGGAGAACCTGGCGCGGCGCCTGGAGCGGCTGGGCGAGGATGCCAAGCGCACGCTGGTGGTGGTCGAGAGTCTGTACAGCGTGCTGGGTGATCGCGCGCCGCTGCAGGAATTCGTCGCGGTCAGCGAACGCTTCGGCGCGATGTTGATCGTGGATGAGGCGCATTCCTTCGGGATGTTCGGTCCAAAGGGCCTGGGCATCTGTGCCGAACTCGGCCTGCTGGATCGGGTCGATTTCGTACTGGGCACTTTTTCGAAGAGCCTGGGCGGAGTGGGCGGCTTCTGCGTCAGCCGGCATGCGGATTTCGAGCTGCTGCGCATGGCCAGTCGCCCGTATCTGTTCACGGCGTCGCCACCGCCGCCGGTGATCGCCGCGACGCATGCGGCACTCAAGCGGTTGCTCAGCGGTGACGATCTGCGCGCACGGCTGTGGGGCCATATCCATCGTTTCTACGCAGCGGTCAATCAGCAGGGCTACCGCGTGGGATCCACGGATCCCGGTCCGGTGACGGCGCTGGTGTTCGATGAGCGTGAGGCCGCCATCGCGCTCTGGCAGGGTCTGCTCGATGCCGGCATCTACACCAACCTGATGGTGCCGCCGTCGACTCCCGCGGGGCTCAACATCGTGCGCATCAGCCTGTCGGCTGCGCACAGCGAGGCGGATATCTCGCGGATGATCGAGGCGCTGGGAAAGCTTGCCGGCCAGTTGAAGCCCGCAGCCTGAAGCCCGTACGGGCCCGGCCGTAAGGCGGTGCGCCAGATCATTATTGCGCAGCGCTGCTGCCAGCTGCGAGGTAATTGCGCCAGCTGCCGTGATGGCTGATGTCGGTGGCGCCGGCCGTGGCTGCGCTTTCACACAGAAAGCCGCTGGTGCTTGCACCCGCGGCGTTGCGCACCTGCCCGATGCCAAGCGGCGCAGGAATGCCGCGCATGAAGGAGGCGAAATGCTCTTCCGGCATGCGCCAGATCTCCATTTCGATGGCGACGCCGCCTTGTGGCACGCGCACCAGGCCTGGACGGGCCGGTGGACCGCCAGGCAGCGCGTACAGTCGGTATTCCGGTGTGGTGGAAGTCGTCGCGATGCGCCATGCGCCCCGTTCAGTGAGCTGCCGGTTGAGCGGCAGGCCACTCATATGCGCGCCACAGACTGAAATGTCGATGGTGGCAGCGGGCTGCGGCGATGCCCCTGCAGCAGCGGGCCAGGTTGTACCAGCGGCGCCCAGTGTGTTGACGCCTGCCGCATGCAGCCGCCCAGCCAGTCGCAACAACTCTTCGTCCTGCCAGGCTGGTGCGATCAGCGTGACGCCGAAAGGGAGGCCTCGCGGCGTGAAGCCTGCGGGCACAGCCACAGCCGCGAGATCGAGCAGATTGACGAAGTTGGTATAGCGTCCCAGATTGCTGTTCAACAACAGTGGCTCTGCGATGACCTCCGCGATCGTGTAGTGACTGCCCGCCGTCGGCAGCAGCAGCGTATCCATCTGCTCCCAGCTGCGCCGCGCAATGGCGGCGAGCTCCTGCAACCGGTACTGCGCGCGGAATGCTTCCAGCGCGCTGGCGGTGCGGCCAGGTTCGATGATGCGGCGGGTAACCGGATGCAGCGCCTCCGGATTCGATTCCAGCAGCTGCTGCGCGGCGAGGTACCGCTCGGCCACCCAGGGGCCTTCATACAGCAAACGCGCCACCTGCAGCAGTGGTTCGATGTCCACCTCCACCGCGATGCCGCCCAGCGCAACGCAGCGATTGATGCTGGCCTGGAACAGCTGGGCATAGTCGACGTTGCCAAAGAACTCGCGCTGCGAGGGAAGGGGCACGCCGAAACGGAAGCCCTCCTGGTAGGCCCAGCCGCGCCGGTCTGCGAGTCGGGCGCTGCGTGACCATGGATCGCGCGAATCAAAACCGGCAGCAGCCTGCGCGACCAGTGCTGCATCATTCGCCGTCAGCGCGAAGATGGAGATCGCATCCAGCGTGCGGCAGGCGGGCAGCATGCCGCGCGTGCTCAGGCGGCCCAGCGTCGGCTTGTAGCCGACGAGGTTGTTGAAGGCGGCGGGAACGCGGCCGGATCCGGCAGTGTCGGTACCGAGTGCGAAGCTGACCTGTCCCAGCGCCACTGCGACGGCCGAGCCGCTGGACGAACCACCGGCGATGTAGCGCTCGTCGAAGCTGTTGCGGCAGATGCCATACGGCGAGCGGGTCCCGACCAACCCGGTCGCGAACTGGTCCAGATTCGTCTTGCCGATGGCGATCGCGCCAGCGTCCAGCAGTTTTTGCACGACGGCTGCGGACTCTGCCGGCTGCTTTGCGAAGGCCGGGCAGGCCGCAGTGGTGGGCAGGCCCGCCAGATCGATGTTGTCCTTGATGGCGAAGGGCACGCCATACAGGGGCAGCTTGTCCGGATCGGCCGTGGCGAGTTCGTCGGCGCGTGCCTGCAGCGCTTCGGCACTGACGCGTGAAATCCA
This sequence comes from Gammaproteobacteria bacterium, assembly GCA_031424095.1. Taxonomy (GTDB): domain Bacteria; phylum Pseudomonadota; class Gammaproteobacteria; order Steroidobacterales; family Steroidobacteraceae; genus ZC4RG30. The sequence goes on along the minus strand of JANPGU010000078.1, from coordinate 5,522 downwards.
GATCGGATTTGATGCGCTCTGTTCGATCTGCTGCAGCACGAATGCCACGGTGTCGTGCACGGACTGGGTCCTGTTGCGATAAGCCTGGGCCAGGCTCGCAAGGTCGAGTCGCATCATCGCGGGACACTCTCTGGCTGGATGGTGAGCAACATGTCGCCGGCATTCACGGGTTTGCCCTGTGCGCAGGTCACGCTGGTTACAACACCGGCGTTCTCCGCGCGGATACTGATTTCCATTTTCATGGCCTCCAGCACCAGCAGTTCATCACCGGTTGCCACCTGCTGGCCGATGCTGACGTGCAGCTGCCATACATTGCCTGCCACGGGTGCATGAACCGGGTCACTGCCATCCGGTATGGCCGCTGCCACCGTGACGACTGCGGTCTCGGCAACCGGTCCTTCCGTCAGGCCTGCATCACGCCAGCGCTGGCGTTCCGCATCGAAGGCCTGGCGCTGGCCATGGCGGAAGGCATCGATGGATGCGGCATTTTCCTGCAGGAAACGGCGATAGTCGGCAAGTCGCAACGAGGTTTCTTCAATACGCAGGTCGAAGCGGCCGTAGGGGAAATCGCTGCGCAACAGCAGCAACTCCTCGGCCGAGACCGGATAGAAGCGCAGCTGGTCGAAGAAGCGCAGCAGCCATTGCCGCCCGCCGTGGAAGTCCTGCGTCTGCCGGAAGCGGTTCCACATCTGCACGGTGCGGCCGACGAATTGATAGCCGCCTGGTCCTTCCATGCCATACACGCACAGATAGGCGCCGCCGATGCCCACCGCGTTTTCCGGGGTCCAGGTGCGCGCCGGGTTGTACTTGGTAGTCACCAGGCGATGGCGTGGATCCAGCGGCGTCGCCACCGGTGCGCCAAGGTAAACATCGCCGAGTCCCATGACCAGGTAGCTGGCGTCAAACACGATGCTGCGCACTTCATCCACCGAGGCAAGCCCGTTGATGCGGCGGATGAACTCGATATTGTCGGGGCACCAGGGTGCGTCCTTGCGCACCGACTGCATGTAACGCGCGGTGGCGAGCTGTGTCGCCGGGTCATCCCAGGACAGCGGCAGGTGCACGATACGGCTCGGTATGCACATCTCATCCGTGTCCGGCAGTTCGTCCAGTGCGCGCAGCACATGCTCCAGTGCCTGCCGCTGTGGGACGCGCCGCGCGTTGAAATGCACCTGCAGGGATCGAATGCCCGGCGTGAGTTCAAGCATGCCTGCGAAACTGGCTGCGCGCAGTCGCTCGAGCAGGGCCTGCACCTGGAAGCGCAGCGTCAGATCGAGCACCTGGGCACCGAATTCCACCAGCAGATTGTCCTCGCCGGACTGGCGCACGCAGATGTCTGCATGCCGTGAACTGGCGGGCACGCGCAAGACCACCGCACTGTCCGCAGCCACAGGCCCGTGTGAGGACTGGGGGCCTGCAACAGGTACGCGCAGCGTGGCAATCATCTGGTCCTGTGCCAGCAACAGGGACCGGCTTTCCGCGGGCGCGATGGCCTGGAAGCGAACGCGATCCCCAGGTCGCAGCTGACCGGTGATCCACAGATCCGCGAGGCAGATGGTCACCGGACAGACGAATCCGCCGAGGCTCGGGCCATCGGGTCCGAGTATCACGGGCATGTCACCGGTGAAATCAATGGCGCCAGGCGCGTAGGCGTTGTCGTGGATATTGGAGGGGTGCAGTCCGGCTTCACCGCCGTCGCTGCGGGCCCACTGCGGCTTCGGCCCGATCAGTCGCACGCCGGTGCGACTGGAGTTGTAGTGCACCTCCCAGTCGGTAGCGAAGAAGGTGGCGATGTCTTCTGCCGTGAAGAAATCCGGTGCGCCATGCGGACCATGCAGCACGCGAATCTGCCAGGTCGTGGTGTAGGCGGGAATGATGCCGGCAGCCGGAGCCCCGCAGCGTGAAAGTTCTGCGCTGCGTTGCGCGAGGCGCAGGACATCACCCACTCGCAGGGCGCGACCGCCGTGGCCGCCGAACCTGCCGAGCGTGAAGGTAGCGTGGCTGCCCATGTATTCCGGCAGCTCGAAGCCGCCTTGCACGGCGAGGTAGCTGCGCTGGCCGCCGCTCATCGCGCCCAGCTTGAGCACGCTGCCGGCGGCCACCTGTACCGGCGCCCAGCAGGCGATGGCCTGCCCGTCAATGCTGGCCGGCAGACTTGCACCCGTCAGTGCGATCACGGCGTCGGTCGCAAAGTGCAGCGTGGCGCCGGTGGCGGTCATCTCAAGGGCGGCGCAGCCTTCAGGATTGCCGACGATGCGGTTGGCGATGCGGAACGCAAATGCATCCATCGGACCTGAAGGCGGCACCCCCACATCCCAGTAGCCCTCGCGTCCGGGCCAGTCCTGGACGGTGGTCATGGTGCCGGGGCTCAGCACCTCGATGCTCGCCGACTTGAACGCAAGTGAATTCAGCAGCCGGGTGGTGGGCTTGCCCGCAAGGAAAGCCGGATTGCCCAGAATGGAGATCAGGAAGGGCAGGTTGGTCTCGAAGCCATGCAGCTGCGTGCGCGACAGCGCTGCCGCAAGCTTCGCGATGGCAGCTTCACGCGAGTCGGCATGCACGATGACCTTGGCCAGCATCGGGTCGTACCAGGTGCTGACTTCGGTGCCGGTTTCGATCCAGCCGTCGACGCGCACATCGTCTGGCAGCCGCACTTCTGTCAGCAGGCCGCTGCAGGGCCGGAAGTTCCTTGCCGGATCCTCCGCGTAGATGCGCGCCTGTACGGCATGCCCGCGGGGCAGATGAACATGTGCCGCAAGGTCGGGTGGATCGCCGGCCGCGACCCGGATCATCCACTCCACCAGATCGACGCCGCCTACCTCTTCGGTCACGCCGTGCTCGACCTGCAGGCGCGTATTGACCTCCAGGAAATAGAATTCGCCACGGTCCGCGTCATAGACGAATTCGACCGTGCCGGCGGAGCGATAGTGCACGGCCTTGCCGAGGCGTACGGCAGCGGCATGCAGCTGATTGCGCGTTGCCGGGGACAGTCCAGGCGCGGGTGTTTCCTCGATCACCTTCTGGTTGCGTCGCTGCATGGAGCAGTCGCGTTCGCCCAGGGCGATGACCTCGCCGCGTCCGTCACCGAACAACTGCACTTCGATATGCCGCGCACTGGTCACGTACTTTTCGACAAACACGCCGCCATCGCTGAAGTTGTTGCTGGCGAGGCGTCGCACGCTGTCGAAAACGCGCGTGAGTTCGTCGGCCGAGGCGCAGAGCTGCATGCCGATTCCGCCACCTCCCGCCGTGCTCTTCAGCATGACGGGGTAGCCGACCTGTGTGGCAGCGGACAGTGCCGCATCGAGATCCGGCAGCAACCCGCTGCCGGGCAGCAGCGGCAGCGCATTGGCTTCGGCCAGGGCGCGGGCACTGTGCTTCAGTCCGAAGCTTTGCATCTGGGCGGGGGTCGGGCCGATGAAGGCAATGCCTGCCGCTTCGCAGGCCTGCGCAAAGCCGGCATTTTCGGACAGGAATCCGTAGCCTGGATGCACTGCGCCTGCACCGCAACGCTGGGCGATGGCGAGGATGGCATCCTGTCGCAGGTAACTCTGCGCAGCAGGGGCTGGACCCAGGCAATGTGCTTCGTCGGCCAGCCGCACATGCAGCGAGTTGGCATCGGCTTCGGAATAGACCGCGACCGACGCTATTCCCAGTCGCTTCAGTGTGCGGATGATGCGGCAGGCGATGGCGCCGCGGTTGGCGATCAGGACCTTGTTGAACATTGCGCAGTCTTACGGTGGTCTGCGCCAGGTCGTCCCGGCCATGATGAGGAAGCGCAACGGGTCGTCCCGCAGGCCTGTCGCCCGATTCAATCGTTCCAGCTCAGCACCCGCACCGGTGTCGGGTTGTACGCGTTGCAGGGATTGTTCAGCTGCGGACAGTTCGAAATCAGCACCAGTATATCCATGCTGGCCTGCAGCTCCACATGCCGACCTGCCGCCGATATGCCATCGGCGAAAGTAAGTCCGCCGGCCGGCGTCACCGGCACATTCATGAAGAAATTGATGTTGCTGGGCAGATCCCGCTTGGTCATGCCGCGATCGTGGCGCGCCAGTGCCAGCAGGAAACTGTCCCGACAACTGTGCATATGCCGCTTCTCCAGCGCGTAGCGCACCGTGTTGCTTTCTGCCGAGCAGGCGCCGCCAAGTGTGTCATGGCGGCCGCAGGTATCCGCCTTGATCTGCAGCATTGCGCGGCCCCGGTTCGACAGCAGCGTCGTGCCGGTGGTGAGGTAGATGTTGCCCTGCGCCTGGATCGTGTCCTGCGCGCTGTAGTGCTCATGGGTATCGGCGGCGTTGTAGAACAGGGTATCCACCGCCTGATTGCCTTCCAGGTCGACGATGCGCAACTTCTGGCCGGCGCGCACCACGCCCATCCAGGGCTCGCCGGCCGGGATCACGGTATCGAAATGCACAAGCGCGCTCATGCGGCCACGAAGCGTTCAGTGTTGATATAACCGCGCGCGTTTTCCGGACAGCGGGTGCGGCAGGCATCGTTGGCCGCCACGGGCAGGCTGCGCCAGGTTTGCAGCAGCACGTCTGCCGGTGCGTAGCGATTGCCCACCGCCAGTGGGTGCGGACCGGCATGCAGCAGCACGATGCAATCCATTTCAAAGCGCAGGTCCACCGCGTCGTCGCTGCGGCAATGGTCGGGCACCAGTGTCATGCCGCCATCGTTGCCGATCACCACCTTGCTGAAGAAATTGATGCTGGCCACAAGGTCACGCTCGGCCAGGCCATGTTTGCCCAATTCAACCAGCATGCCTTCCCGACCCCCTATGTAGCGCTCGTTGCGCTGGGTCTGGAAGCTGGTTGCGCCGTATTGCGCATCGATCTGCGCCTGCGCGGTGAGTCCGCAGAGCGGGTCGTGCCAGCCGCAGCTGTCGGCGGTGATCGCGCACAGAATCCGGCCCATGTCCGAGTAGCAGACATCGCCGGCGCTCAGGTGCGCGGTGTGCTGCGCCTTCAGCGTATCCGCCATGTTGTAGCGTTCGAGGGGCTGCTCACGGCTATAAAACAATGCAGACACATTGGCGTTGGCATCCCTGGCCACCAGGCGCAGCGACTGGCCGCGCCGGATGATGCCCGACCAATGTGTTCCGCCCAGCAGCAGTTCGGTCCACAAGGGTTTCATCGGTGGCATGACGGTGTTGACCAAGAAACATTTACCTCGAAGTTCGCAAGGCGGTTCGGGGGGAGTGAAGTGCAAGGGCTGTACCAACCATTGCAGGTGCGGCACTGGCGTTGCGGCAGGCTTGGATCCCGGTAACGCACCGCTACGGGGCGTGGTGCAGTGGCGGCGCTTTGAGTTGGTGCATGCGCCCATCCCGCTGTGCGGATGATGGACCGGAATGGGGCAGGCGCGGCGGCCTAGCTCTGGTTCTTGAGCCTGGCCTCGGCGTAGGCCTGCGCGATGGCTTCCAGGAACAGGTGCGGCACATCATCGCCGGTGGCCTGCAGCAGGTTGCCGTATATATCCTTGTAACGCGCCCAGCCGGTTTCGGCGCTGGTATTGCCACC
>JANPGU010000077.1:0-4789 GCA_031424095.1 Gammaproteobacteria bacterium | reverse complement strand
ATCACCGTACTGATCGGGCTGATGCTGTCGGTACTGCCGCTGCCGCAACTGCTGTCCATTGTCTGGCCCAATCTGCTGGTGCTGGTGGTGCTTTACTGGTCAACGCTCACGCCGCGCGCCGGCGGCATGCTGGTGGGATTTCTCGCCGGCCTCACGCTCGATGTGCTCAATGGCTCGCAGCTGGGCCAGCATGCATTTGCACTGTCGCTGGTCACTTACCTGGCGCTGCGTCTGCACCTGCTCACACGCGCCAAGCCGATTTTCGAACAGGCGCTGTTCGTGCTGATTGCATTGTTCGTTTATGAAGGGGCGCTCTGGGCCATTGATGGCTTCAGCAGTCACAGCACGGGCACGTGGACGCGCTGGGTGCATGTCGCGACGGGCGCCGCAATCTGGCCGCTGATCGTCGGGCTACTGGGTCGCCTGCACTCCCCGCGCTGACGGCGTCCGCATGGCCAACGTCCGCATCAAGGATCACCAGCAGGAGCAACGCTTCTTCCTGCAGCGCAGTGCGATCGCCGCACTGATCATTGCGGGCCTTTCTGCGATGCTGATCGGCCGGCTGGTGCTGCTGCAGATCGTCCGCTACGACCATTACACCGACCAGGCGCAGGGCAATCGCGCCCGCAATGAACCGATCCCGGCCAATCGCGGCCTGATCCTCGACCGCAACGGCAAGGTGCTGGCCGAGAACCAGCCTTCGTATCAGCTGGAACTGGTGCGCGAGCAGGTGCCGGATCTGGAGGCGACTCTCAAGGCATTGGTGAGCATCGAAGTCATCCCCGCCGATGAGCTGGATGACGTTCGCCGCCTGGCGCGGTCGCGCCGCGGCTTCGAAGCGGTGCCCATTCGCCTGCGCCTCAGTGAAGAGGAGATCGCGCGCTTCGCCGTGCATCGGCACCAGTTCCCCGGCGTCGATATCCGGGCACGCTCGACGCGCTCCTATCCTTACGGTGCCCTGGCCGTGCATGCGCTGGGCTATGTGGGCGCCATCAGCGAAAAGGACCTGGCCACCATCGATCGCACCGCCTATGTCGGCACCGCGCTGATCGGCAAGCTTGGCGTGGAGGCCGCGCGCGAATCCGAACTGCATGGTGTGAATGGCTTCCGCGAGATCCTTGTCAATGCACAGGGGCGCTCGGTGCAGAAACAAGGTGGGCTGGAATCCACCTTGCGCACGCAGCCGCCAAAGGCCGGTTCTGACCTGATCCTCGGCATCGACCTGCCTGCACAGCAGGCAGCAGAAGAAGGCTTCTCCGGTCGCCGCGGCGCGGCCGTTGCCATCGACCCGCACACCGGTGACGTGCTGGTGATGGCAAGCATGCCGGGCTTCGATCCCAGCCTGTTCGGCCGCGGCATCCGCAACAACGAATACCGGCTGCTGGAAACCAGCCTCGATCGGCCGCTCTTCAATCGTGCGATCCGCGGCACTTACCCGCCAGGCTCCACCGTCAAGCCCGTGCTGGGCATGGCCGGACTGGCCTATGGACTGGTGTCTCCGGATGGCAGTTTCTTCTGTACCGGCACGTATCGTGTGCCGGGCACGCGCCGCATCGCGCGGGAAGGCAAGGGCGGCGTGCATGGCACGGTCGACCTGCGCACCGCCATCGCTGAATCCTGCGACGTTTTTTTCTACGACCTCGCCTACCGCCTGGACGTTGACCGCATCCACGCGTTCATGGAACCCTTCGGCTATGGCAAGCCCACTGGCATCGACATCGCGGGTGAGCAATCCGGCATCCTGCCGTCGCGCGAATACAAGAAGAAGCGCTACAAGAATCCTTCCGACGGCGCCTGGTATCCCGGCGACTCGGTGAACTTCGGCATCGGCCAGGGGTTCATGACGGTTACGCCCATGCAGCTGGCACAGGTGTCGGCGGTGCTGGCCGCGAAAGGCGCCGTGTTCAAGCCGCGGCTGGTCACCGGTATCCGCAATCCGGCCACCGGTGTGGTGACGAAGGTCGAGCCCGTGCCACTGCCACATGTGAAAGGCGGCACGCCCGCGCAATGGGACATCGTCATGGAAGGCATGCGTGCGACGCTGACGCGCGGCACCGGCAGAGGCATCGGCCTCTCGGCGGAATACGCAATTGCCGGCAAGACCGGCACCGCGCAGGCCTACTCCGTCAGCGCCGGACAGCGGCTGGATCGCAAGGTGGACGAACGACTGCGCGACCATTCCTGGTTCATTGCCTTCGCACCCGCCGAGTCGCCGCAGATAGCGGTAGCCGTGCTGGTCGAGAACGGCGGCTTCGGCGCCAGCGCCGCAGCGCCCATCGCCCGCAAGATCATGGACGCGTATCTGCTGCCACGACTGCCCAAATCTGCTGCGGCCCTTGCCGCCGCCGCCGCAGAGGCGGCTGAGGTGGCAGCAGCCGCTGCAGCCGCCCCACCACCACCGGAGCCCACCTCGCCATGATGCGTGTATCGCCCGGTTCCGATTCCACCACGCGTCGCACGCTCAGTACCGCGGCGCGGGTGCTGTCCGCATTGCAGCTCGATGGCCCATTGCTGGTGGGCCTCTCGCTGGTATGCGCCTACGGCCTGATCGTGCTCTACAGCGCATCGGGCCAGAGCTGGGCGATGGTATTGCGCGCCGTGGTGCGCCTGGGCCTGGGCACCCTGGCCATGGTGGCGCTGGCACAGGTGCGGCCGCAGCAACTGCGCAAGACCGCACCGTATATCTACGCCGCGGGCATCGTGCTGCTGATCGTCGTCGACATCATGGGCGCCATCGGCAAGGGCGCGCAGCGCTGGCTCGACCTCGGCTTCATCCGCTTCCAGCCTTCCGAGGTCATGAAGCTTGCCGTGCCGATGCTCTGCGCCTGGTACCTGCACGAACGGCCGCTGCCGCCGACCATACCGACGCTTGCCGTGCTGGCGGCCATCATCCTGATTCCTGCTGGACTCACCGCCGCTCAGCCGGACCTGGGCACCGCCATCCTCATCACCATCGGCGGTGGCCTGCTGGTGATCATGGCGGGCCTTTCGGTCTGGTTCATGGCCGGTGCCGCGGCCGTCGCCGGCATCGGCGCATGGGTGGGCTGGGTATACCTGCTGCACGATTATCAGCGCCTGCGCGTGCTGACCTTCCTCGATCCCGAAGTGGACCCGCGCGGCGCCGGCTACCACATCATCCAGTCGCAGATCGCGATCGGCTCCGGCGGCCTGTTCGGCAAGGGCTGGATGCATGGCAGCCAGTCGCAGCTGGAATACCTGCCCGAGCGGCACACCGACTTCATCTTCGCCGTGATCGGCGAGGAATTCGGCCTGCTGGGCCTCACGATCCTGATGCTGCTGTACCTGTTCGTGGTCGCGCGCGCGCTGTATCTCGCCTCGCAGACGCAGGACACGTTCACGCGGCTGTTGAGCTCGAGTCTTGCGCTTACGTTCTTCGTGTACATCTTCATCAACACCGGCATGGTCAGCGGTCTGCTGCCGGTGGTGTGTGTGCCACTGCCGCTGGTCAGCTACGGCGGCACTTCCATGGTGACCCTGCTGGCCAGCTTCGGTATCCTCATGGCGCTTTATTCGCACCGGAAACTCGTCGGCTCCTGACGCAAGTTGCGATCGATATGACACGAAACATGCTCGGCGCGACCCTGCTCGCGCTGCTGGCCATTTCTCCGGCGCTGCCTGCCGAACCCGGCCTCGATACCGCGCGCGACGATGTGCAGCGTTTCCTGGTGTCGATGGTGCAGCAGCATGGTTTCGATGCCACTGCGCTCACCACCTTGCTGCGTGAGGCAAGATCACAGCCCCGCATTCTTGAACTGATTGCAAAGCCGGCCGAACGCACGCTGGCCTGGTGGGAGTATCGGGCCCGCTTCCTCACGGAGGAGCGCATCAATGGCGGCGTAATGGTGTGGCAGGCGCATGTCGCGGAACTCACGCGCATCTCGGAGCGCAGCGGCGTGCCTGCCGAGTATCTGGTGGCCATCACCGGCATCGAGACCTTTTACGGGCGCATCATGGGCCGTCATCGCGTGCTCGATGCGCTGACCACGCTGGGTTTCGACTATCCGCCGCGGGGGGAGTTCTTCCGTCGCGAACTGGAACAGTTCCTGCTGCTGACGCGCGAAGACGGCGTGGATCCACGCACCCCTTTAGGTTCCTATGCCGGCGCCATGGGCATCGCGCAGTTCATGCCCTCGAGCGTGCGCGCCTATGCCGTGGACGAGGGTCAGGATGGCCATCGCGACCTGTTCGAATATGGTCCCGATGTATTCGCGAGCGTCGCCAACTACTTCACGGTGCACGGCTGGCGTACCGGACAACCGGTGCTGTCTGATGCCCGCAATGCCGCTGCACCAGATGATCCCGCCAGCGCGAAGCTCGCGCTGGGCGAAACGGTAGCCGGCCTGCGCAGCCGCGGATATCAATTCGAAACCGCCCTGGCTGACGACGCGCCTGCCATGCTGATTCCAGCCATGCTCGAAGGCGGCGCGAGCTGGCGCGTGGGGTTCCAGAACTTCTACGTGATCACGCGCTACAACCGCAGCGCCATGTATGCCATGGCGGTGCACGAACTGGCGCAGGCGATTGCAGACCGCTATCGCGCCGCCGACCTGCTGTTGCAGCAGACATGATGCGCCTGGCGGCGGCGCTCACTTCAGCCCTGCTGCTCTGTGCCTGTGGCGCCGCGCCGCCGCGACGCAGCGCGCCGCCAGTTTCGCCATTGCCAACCCCGCCAACCCGTTCGTCGCACGACGAGCGCTCCACGCCACCGCCACCGCCCGCCAATCTTGAAGCCATTCCCGACGCCGTGCCGCGAGCGGAGCCGCGCAGC
>JANPGU010000076.1:0-1518 GCA_031424095.1 Gammaproteobacteria bacterium | reverse complement strand
CGCGTTTTGATCGTCTGTCCTGGAGTCCGGACGGCACAGTCATCGCCACTCTCTATGGCGGAATCGTCCTCATGTTTGATGCTAGCAGTGGAAGACGACTCTTCCGGCTAGGCGATACCAACATCAGCGTGTCTGGCTTTGCCTGGACGGCTCGTCCGGGTGAATTCGCAATTGCCTTCTGCCAGCAACCGTCCTGCTCGATGTGGGGCGTCGTGGATATGGCGGTGGAACGTGATCCAGCCCTACTGCTTGACGGGGCGGACAAGGTCATTCGGGCTCCGAGACCCAAAAATTGAATGGGATGGACATCCTGTGGATTATTAGAGGCAATCTCGTCGTAGTTTCTCGCCGATGCGGCCTTCTGGGCGCTTTTCACGGGCGCACGATCCGGCTACACCCCACCCCGTCTTGACCTTGAATCCACTGTGGAGACGACCCGCGATGGCGCACGCCGAACCCGCCCACAAAGGCCCGATCGTGACGCCGCCGGCCCACACCGACGCCTATATGGACATGAGCTCGCGTCGCGGCATGTGGAAGGGCTTCGGCTCGTTTGCCGCCTGGGCCAGCCTGCTGATCATGATCACCGTCGGCTACGCGGTTTTCACCATAACGATGCATATCCCGTGGATCGGCGCGATGATCGGTTTCGCGGTGTTCGGCATCGCTGCCGGCATGTTGATGAACCTGGGCGGCGCCTGGGTCGCCACCGTCGTCGGCCTGTGCGTGCTCGCCCTGTTCATCGAACTCATGATCTGGCTCGGCGGGCTCCTGCTGGGCTAAACCCCATACAATAAAACCGGGGGAATAATGAAGATCGCGGTCCTGAAGGAACGTCGGTTCAACGAGACCCGCACGGCAGCGACTCCCGAATCGGTAAAGAAGCTGATCGGGCTCAAGCACACTGTCGCCATCGAAGCGGGAGCGGGCGTAACCGCAGGTATCCGCGATGAGGACTATGTCGCCGCTGGCGCCACGATTGGCTCTGCCGCTGATGTGCTGAACGGCGCCGACATCGTCTTCAAGGTGCGTGCGCCGGATGCGGCGGAACTCGCGACTTACCCGAAGGGCGCCGCCCTCCTCGGCCTGCTCGAGCCCTATGCCGCCAAGAAGGAAGCCGCCGCCTACGCCGCCGCCGGCGTCACGGCTGTCGCGATGGAATTCGTGCCGCGCATCACGCGGGCGCAATCGATGGACGTGTTGTCGAGCCAGGCCAACCTCGCCGGCTATCGCGCCGTGATCGAAGGCTCGCAGCTTTATGGCCGCGCCATGCCGATGATGATGACCGCCGCCGGCACAGTCGCCGCCGCGAAAGTGTTCGTGATGGGCGCGGGCGTTGCCAGCCTTCAAGCCATCGCGACCGCGCGCCGCCTCGGCGCTGTCGTTTCCGCCACCGATGTTCGCCCGGCTTCAAAGGAACAGGTCGCCTCGCTCGGCGCGAAATTCATCGCGGTCGAGGATGACGAGTTCAAGGCCGCTGAAACGGCTGCAGGCTACGCCAAGCCGATGTCCGCCGAG
>JANPGU010000075.1:0-4250 GCA_031424095.1 Gammaproteobacteria bacterium | reverse complement strand
CGATCTGCAGCGCGCCGACCAGGGTGGCTGTGATCACCGGCGCCTGCTCCGGCGTCACGCCCTCTGGCAGGGCGCGGCGCACCAGTTCGATGAGCGCCAGCGTGCGGGCGCGTGAAGCGTCGAGCACGGCTTCCTTCTGCCGCGACATCTCGGACGCCAGTGCAGCCACCACACAGCCGCGCTCGACGCCGGCCATATGATTTTCCTGCAGATAGTTGTTCACCACCGCGGCAAACGCGCTTTCACCCTCTGCGCGCCGCTGGGCGATGCGTTCTGCGACCAGTGCGTCGCTGTCACGACCGGCCCGCTGCAGCGCCTCGACCAGCATCGCGTCGCGCGAGGCAAAGTGCGCATAGAAGCCGCCATGCGTGAGCCCGGCCTCCTTCATCAGGTCGGCCAACCCCGTGCCGTCGTACCCACCCCGACGAATGGCTCGAGCAGCCACTTCGAGGATCCGGTCGTGGGTCTGGGCTTTACGGTCACTGCTGATTGGCATGATGCTCAAAATATTACGACCATCATATAAAATGATCAAGCGGTTCGGAAAGCGGCAGGTTTCTTGCATTACTCTGCAACCGTGAATGCACAACCCGGCTCCATTTCCCAGAACGCCGACATCCGCTACCTCGGACGTCTGCTCGGTGATGTCATCCGCGCCTACGGCGGTCAGTCGCTGTTCGAACGCATCGAGAGCATTCGCGCGACCTCCGTCGATCGCTATCGAGGTGTCAGTCGTGCCACGGCGCCAGCCGAAGCGGGTGCGCTCGACCTGGACGACACGCTGTCGTTCGTGCGCAGCTTCATGCTGTTCTCGATGCTGGCGAATCTGGCGGAGGATCGGCAGGGCCGCAGCACCGACAAGGACGCGGACCTCGCCGGCGCCCTCCAGCATCTGGCGGGTGCCGGCGTAACCGCAGGGGCCGCAGCTGAACTGCTGGATCAAGCGCTGATTGTGCCGGTGCTCACGGCGCACCCCACCGAAGTCATGCGCAAGAGCATGCTGGATCATCGCAACCGCATCGCCGAGCTGATGGCGCTGCGCGATGACGGCACGCTCGAAACCCCCAATGGCGATGTGATCGAGCAGGCCATCCTGCGGCAGATCGCGCTGCTGTGGCAGACGCGACCGCTGCGGCGTGAGCGCATGCAGGTGCGCGATGAAGTCGAGATCGCGCTGGCGTACCTGCGCGATGTGTTCCTGCCCGTGCTGCCGCAGCTGTACGCGCGGTGGGATCGCCTGCTGCCACGACGCGCCAGCAATTTCCTGCGACTGGGAAGCTGGATCGGCGGCGACCGTGACGGCAATCCGAACGTCAATGCCGACAGCCTGCAATACGCGCTGGGTGCCGCTTCGCGCGCTGTGCTCAGTGCCTACCTCGTGCAGGTGCATGCGCTGGGCAAGGAGCTGTCGGTATCCACGGAGCTTGCCGACATCAATGCCGATGTCACGGCGCTGGCCGATGCCAGTGGCGACACCTACGTGGGTCGGCGCGACGAACCCTATCGCCGCGCGCTGACCGGAATCTATGCGCGCCTGGCCGCAACCTATCAGGCCAGCACAGGCCAGGCACCGCCGCGGCTGCCGAACCAGATCTTGCCTGCCTACACCTCACCGCAGGCACTGCGCGCCGACCTCGTGGCGCTGGCTCGCAGCCTCGCGGAACACGGCGCAGGCATGCTGGGCTCCGGTGGTGCGCTCGGTCGCTTGATCCGGCAGGTGGAAGCCTGCGGCTTTCATCTGGCCACGGTGGACCTGCGGCAGAACTCCGATGTGCATGTACGAGTGGTGGCAGAGCTGCTGGCGCGCGCGGGCTGCGGCGATTATGCGGGCATGTCGGAAGACGAGCGCGTGCGGCTGCTGCGCCGCGAACTCACCAGCAGTCGCGTGCTGACCAATCCCTGGCTGGAATACAGCGAGGAGACGCGGTCCGAACTCGCCATTGCACATGCGGCAGCGGCGGCGCATGCGCATTACGGTCCGCAATGCGTCACGACCTACATCATCTCCAAGTGCGAGAGTGTTTCGGATCTGCTGGAAGTGCAGATCCTGCTGAAGGAAGCTGGTCTGTATCGCACGGAAGAGGCGGGCGGCGCGAGCATCATGACGGTGCCGCTGTTCGAGACCATCGGGGACCTGGAACGTGCACCGGAGATCATGCGCGAATGGTTGTCGCTGCCCGATGTGCGCGCCGCGGCGCTGAAGCGCGGTTGTCAGGAAGTGATGGTGGGCTACTCCGATTCCAACAAGGATGGTGGCTATCTCACCTCGGTGTGGAGCCTGAACCAGGCCACGCGGGCACTGGCCGCCGTGTTTGCCACGGCCGGCGTACGCATGCAGATCTTCCACGGCCGCGGCGGCTCGGTGGGGCGCGGCGGCGGGCCGGCCTTTGCGGCAATCCGGGCGCAGCCGCGTGGCACCGTACAGGGCCGCATCCGCATCACCGAGCAGGGCGAGACCATCGCCGCCAAGTACGGCACGCGCGAGACGGCCGCGGCCAACCTCGAGTCCATCGCTGCAGCCACACTGCTGGCATCGCTGGAACCTGACAGCAGCTCCGCGCACGAACAGGCACGGATGGTCGATGCGATGGCCGGTATTTCCACGCGCGCCTTCGAGGAATATCGCGCGCTGGTTTACGGCACGGAAGGTTTCAGGACTTTCTTTCGTCAGTTCACCCCGCTGCTCGAAATCGCCACGCTGAAGATCGGCTCACGCCCGGCTTCGCGCACCAAATCCGATCGTATCGAAGACCTGCGTGCCATACCCTGGGTGTTCTCCTGGGCCCAGTCGCGCGTAATGCTGCCCGGCTGGTATGGGGCGGGGCAGGCGCTGGCCGCTTTCGAGGATCGCGGCCTGTTGCGCGAGATGGCGCAGAGCTGGCCGTTTTTCCAGGCCACGCTGTCGAACATGGAAATGGTGCTGGCCAAGTCCGACCTGCAGATCGCCAGGCATTACCTCTCGCTGGTCGAGGACCAGGCCTTTGGCGAGCGGATCTTCGGACGCATCGAATCGGCCTGGCAGGTCACGCACGATTTCCTGCTGGATGTGACCGGGCAGTCGCGGCTGCTGGAGAAGCACCCGGCGCTGGATGCATCAATCCGCCTGCGCATGCCCTACATCGAACCGCTCAATTTGCTGCAGGTCCAGCTGATCAAGCGGTATCGCGCGGGCGAAAACGACCCGCGCGTGCAGGAAGGCATCCAGCTTTCCATCAATGCGATTGCCCAGGCATTGCGCAACAGCGGTTAGTGGCTGGCGCCGCCTGCGTCAAAGTGGCGCAGCCCTGATTTCTGCTGCTGCATCTTGGTGCAGACAAGCTCCGCCAACCCTTGGATGACCGCGCCCGGTTCTGCACGGTAATTGCATTGCTTCGGGCCTGATACAGATAAACGGGATCGCATGATGCTTCAGTCGGTTGATGCGGGTATTACCACCCGCGACGCATTCAAACACGCCTTCCTCGACAACCTGTTTTACACGCAGGGCAAGTTCCCCGCGCTCGCGACCCAGAACGATTACTACCAGGCCCTGGCTCATACCGTCCGCGACCATCTGTTGCAGCGCTGGATCAGCACGGCGGCTGCCTACACCAAGCAGGGCTCGCGCACGGTGGCCTACCTGTCGGCCGAATTCCTGATGGGTCCCCACCTGGGCAACAATCTCATCAATCTCGGCCTGTACGAGGATGTGCGCGCGGCGATCGGCGAATTGGGACTCGACTTCGAGCAGTTGCTGCAGATGGAACAGGAGCCAGGGCTCGGCAATGGCGGACTCGGTCGGCTGGCCGCGTGCTTCATCGATTCAATGGCGACGCTTGAAATCCCTTCGGTTGCCTATGGCATCCGCTACGAATTCGGCATCTTTCACCAGGACATCGTCGACGGCTGGCAGCAGGAGCGTACCGACAACTGGCTGCGCTTCGGCAATCCCTGGGAGATCGTGCGGCCGGAGTGGGCGGTGGGGGTGAAGTTGCGGGGGTATACGGAAAGCTATCGTGATGAACTGGATCGATTGCGGGTTCGCTGGGTTCCGCACAAGGAAGTGGTGGGTGTGCCGTATGACACGCCGATCCTGGGCTATCGCAACAACACGGCCAATACGCTGCGCCTGTGGAAATCCGAGGCTTCCGAGTCGTTGGACTTGTGCACGTTAAAAAGCGGCGAACACCACCCAGACCTGAACCGCCACGTAGAATATGAAAAAAACTCCCAGGGGGGGTATACGAAAGACGAAGACATCCAGGTCAAGG
>JANPGU010000074.1:0-14001 GCA_031424095.1 Gammaproteobacteria bacterium | reverse complement strand
TGAGCCCGTTCTCTGACGCTGCAACCATTACTGGTACATATAGTTTGACTTCAGAGGTGCCGGACTGATACGACCGATCGTCGATCTTTTCGAGTTCGTCGAAGTTCCAGCTTTTGAACAGCCTTAGAAATGTTGCATCGAGCACTTCATCACACACAAAGTGTGAGAGACCGCCAGAAGCGATGATGGCCACGGTCTTGTCCGCGTCCCACGAAGTTATCGCTTTCAGCAGCGTCTTGCCAAAATGAATGCTTCGTTTCATCGATGGCTGGTTCGGTGGATAAAAGCAATTGAAAATAACCGGTACATTGGGAGCAACGTCATTTTCCATGATCCGGTTGTATACGAAGCCGTATGCGTGCGGAACGACATGGCTGGGACCAGGCTTCATCCATGTGTTTACTGGCCATCGCAGCAATTCAGTCATGTCGAACCCTTCAGCCTGAAGCGTCTTGATGAGATGCAATGCCAGTTCAGGATGTCCGGGGTAGGTTACGGCATGGTCAGGCGCATAGACCGGACGTTGTGGTGGACCATTTTCAATGGTTTCACCGGTATAAATGGCCAGCGAAGGCGATACGTCAATGAAGATCTCCTTCTGATCCTTGCCGAGGATGATGACCACATCAGGTTTGTGGTCCTTATAGACTTGGGCCAGAGTGTCGAGTGCCGCCTGGCAGCGCTGTAAGCGGCTGGTTCGCTCTGTCAGGGTATATTGCTTCTCGAACTCCTCATGAGCCCTGTGCGCTGCCAGCTCGGCAAACGTCCACATCTTGTTGCGGAACCACAAGTCGGTCTTCTTGCGATCGCGTTCACCGTCTATCAGCAGATCTTCGGGTGTTCTGCCGAGCATGCCGCTGTGTGGTACCGCCATCCCAAGTACGATCCGCGCCATGATCAAGTCTCCAGGTTCAAGATGATTCACGCAAGCCGGGCATGTCCGCTCGACTAACACAAGTGCAATGCGTGCAGTGGGTGGTTGGGGTGACGCTGGTTAGCATTTTGCCACCTGCGCCGCGCCGCCGCCCACAAGTGCCGGTGCCGGTTGTCGATGACAGAAAAGCGGGCAGCTCACTGAATAAGTCATCAAATACTTGCACAGTGGCGAAGAACGTCCTATCAAAAGCTTGTTGCTATTCATAAGTTTTGGATGATCCTCGACGAGCCTTCGCGCCGGAATGCATCCGCGCCGTGAGACTAATTCGAAGTCGGGATCGACCGTCGAGATGGATTCGACCGCAGCCATCCAACGTAACGCACCATCAAAGCTGGCATGAATTCAATTCGGGTTCCTGCATATAAGTTCATGATTCCTCAGCTTGATGTGCAAATCCATCTAACGGAACATCAGTTTCTGGTCTTTCCGGAAGTGGGCCCATTGCCCACCAACCAGTACCTAGGACTTACGCCCTGATGAGCGAGTCACTGCGCAATCTCATTGAATCCTCTGCCCTTGGGGCGGATCACTCTGCCTTCCTTGAATCGCTGTATGAGCAATTTTTGGCAGACCCGGGCTCGATTGAACCTCACTGGCGCGAATATTTTTCGTCGGTCAATCATGGCGCCACTGGCGAGCAGGCACATGGACCGATTCGCGAGGCGCTGGCCCAGCGCGCCAGGAATCCACATCCCTCAGTTGCCACCACCCACAATGAGCTGGCGGAAGGCCTGGTGGCGAAGCAGGGGGCAGTTGCACGACTGGTGCAAATCATCTGCAATCGGGGTCACCTGATGGCGGATATTGATCCTCTCGGCCTCATGAAGCGTCCCGAGCCAGAGGTGATGAAGCTCAGTTACTTCGGTTTGAGTGAAGCAGACCTGGATTCAGAGTTCTACATGTATGCGCCCTTTGAGCCGATCACCAAAGCGACTCGCCTGAAGCTGCGAGACATCATCGCCCGCTTCAAACAGATTTACTGCGGCAAGATTGGCGCCGAGTTCGCGCATGTCTCCGATACCCAGGAGCGTCTGTGGCTGCAGCATCGCTTTGCCGAAAACCGCCTGCATCACGGCTTCACATCCGAGGAGCGCAAGACCTTCCTGTGGCAGTTGACCGCCGCGGAGGGGCTGGAACGTTATCTGGCGACCAGGTACCCGGCGCAGAAGCGTTTCTCTCTGGAGGGCGGCGATAGCCTGATACCAATGCTCGATGACCTGATCCAGCAGGGTGGAACGCAGGGGGCGAAGGAAGTTGTCATTGGCATGGCCCACCGTGGGCGTCTGAACGTGCTGATCAATGTGCTGGGCAAGTCGCCGCAGGATTTGTTCTCGGAGTTCGAAGGCAAGTACGACCTGAATCACCTCAAGGGATTAGGTGATGTCAAGTACCACAAGGGCTTCTCAACCGATATTCGCACGCCTGGCGGAAACGTGCATGTGGCGCTCGCGTTTAATCCTTCACACCTGGAAGTGGTCAATCCGGTTGTGGAAGGTTCGGTCCGTGCTCGCCAGCAGCGTAGCCATGACACCACTGGTGCCATGGTGGTGCCAATCCTGATTCACGGCGACTCGGCGTTTTCTGGCCAGGGCGTGATCATGGAGACCCTCCAGATGTCGCAGGTGCGCGGCTATGCCACTGCGGGACGGTGCACATCATAGTCAACAACCAGGTGGGGTTCACTACGCACGATCCGCGTGATACGCGGTCAACGCTGTATTGCAGCGATCCGGCCAAGATGATTGAGGCGCCGATTTTCCATGTGAATGGCGATGATCCGGAAGCGGTGATTCTTGCTGCGCGCCTGGCCATGACCTACCGCATGAAGTTCAACAAGGATGTGGTGATCGATCTGGTCTGCTACCGTCGAATTGGTCACAACGAGGCCGACGAGCCTGCTGTCACCCAGCCGGTCATGTATCAGGTAATTCGGCAGCGCCCGACTACGCGCGCCCTGTACGCCGCGCATCTGGCGGAGGACAACGTATTTAGCCTTGCCAATGCAGATGCTCTGGTCGAGCGCTATCGCCGTGAGATGGATGAAGGCAAATCTCCGGCGTCGCAGGCGCTGGGGCTCATCGGCAATCAGCACACAGTGGACTGGAGCATGTACATGCTGGGTAACTGGAGTGAGGCGCCAGTCACCGGCGTGAGGATGGAAATGCTGCAGGAGCTCTCGGCGAAGCTGGTCCGCATTCCAGCCAATTTCACCCTGCATCGTCAGCTATCCAACGTTGTGAACAGCCGCGAGAAGATGGCGGCAGGCCTGGTGCCGCTCGACTGGGGAATGACCGAGACACTGGCGTATGCGACCCTGCTATGCGAAGGCTTTGAAGTACGACTTAGCGGTCAGGATTCCGGTCGCGGTACTTTCTTCCACCGTCACGCCGTCTGGCATGACCAGCAGAGCGGCGAGTCCTATGAGCCCCTCAAGCATTTGTCGCACAGCCAAGGCCTTTTTTCGGTCATCGATTCGCTGCTGTCAGAAGAGGCGGTGCTGGGGTTTGAGTACGGGTTCTCGACCACTGAGCCGAATTGCCTGACCATTTGGGAGGCCCAGTTTGGCGACTTCGCCAACGGCGCGCAGGTGATTGTCGACCAGTTCATCAGTTCAGGAGAGTCAAAGTGGGGTCGCGTGTGTGGACTGACGCTGTTCCTGCCACATGGTTATGAAGGGCAGGGCGCTGAACATTCCTCGGCACGACTGGAGCGCTTTCTGCAGTTGTGTGCGGAGAACAACATGCAAGTATGTGTTCCGTCCACGCCGGCGCAGATGTTCCACTTGCTCCGTCGCCAGATGAAACGCAAGCTGCGCAAACCCCTGATCGTTATGACCCCGAAGAGCTTGCTTCGCCACAAGCTTTCGGTGTCGGCATTGGAAGAGCTCACGCGTGGCACCTTCCAGAATCTGATTGACGAAGTGGATGTCCTCAAACAAGAGCAGGTGAAGCGTGTGGTGTTCTGCTCGGGTCGCGTGTATTTCGATTTGCTCGAATCGCGTCGGGCCGACGGCATAAATGACACTGCCCTGGTACGGATCGAACAGCTGTACCCATTTCCGGCGACGGAATATTCCGCAGTGCTGCAAAAGTACAAGAACGCCAGAGAAATTGTCTGGTGTCAGGAGGAGCCACAGAATCAGGGCAGCTGGTACCAGATTCGGCATCGCCTGCAAGAGCCGCTGGGCTCCCATCAGCATTTGATGTATGCAGGTCGTGCCCCGGCCGCTGCGCCGGCCACCGGCATTCTAAAGCTGCATTATCTGGAGCAGGAGGCGTTCCTGGACGCGGCCCTGCGTTCGCAATTCACGGAAGCAGGCACGCGCCAGGCCAAGCGTCTGAAATCGCCTGCCGAGAAGTAGGCAAAACGACGCATCCGGTCGATATTGACAGCAATTTGAGTTAGTCCAATGAGCATTGAAGTCAGAGTTCCGCAGTTGCCCGAGTCAGTTGCCGATGCAGTTTTGGCCAGGTGGCACAAGCAGGCAGGCCAGGCGGTCACCCGTGATGAAAACCTGGTGGATCTGGAAACAGACAAGGTGATGCTGGAAGTTCCTGCCCCCGCCAGCGGGGTGCTGAAGGAGATCGTGATCCAGAATGGCAGTACTGTGATCGGGGGTCAGCTACTGGCAGTCATCGAAATCAATGCGCTTGCCACAGCCACGCCAGCCGTTCTTCCGGTTGCCGTTGCAGTTTCCGCTCCGCTTGCTCCGGCGGCGCCGGGAGTTGGCAAGCCCGGTACCGTTTCAGTGGCGGCTGCAACATTGCCAAGCAAGGGCGCTCGCACCGAACAGCGCGTCGCCATGACACGACTGCGCACCCGCATTGCCGAGCGGTTGGTGCTGGCTCAGTCCACGGCGGCCATGCTGACTACCTTCAACGAAGTGGATATGAGCGCCGTGAGCGAGCTGCGCAATCGCCACAAGGCAAGGTTTGAGAAGGCACACGGCGTAAAACTGGGCTTTTCGTCTTTCTTCATCAAGGCTGCGATTGAGGCCTTGCGCAAGTTCCCGGCGCTGAATGCGTCCCTCGATGGCCACGACATGGTGTATCACGAGTACTTCGATCTGGGCGTGGCAGTGTCAACTGAGCGCGGGTTGATGGTGCCGGTGATCCGCGATGCCCAGAATCTGAGCATGGCCAAATTGGAGGGCGCTGTCAGCGAGTACGCCCGGATGGCACGCGAAGGCACGATCGCGCTAGGAGACCTGACCGGCGGCACATTCACCATCACCAACGGTGGCGTGTTCGGTTCGCTGCTTTCCACCCCGATTCTGAACATGCCGCAGGCTGCGATTCTAGGCATGCACAAGATTCAGGAACGTCCCGTCGTGGTCGATGGAAAGATCGTGATTCGTCCGATGATGTATGTGGCGCTGACTTATGACCATCGCATCGTGGATGGTCGGGAATCCGTGCAGTTCCTGGTGTCAATAAAGGATGCGCTTGAAGATCCCGCGCGCCTGTTGCTGCAGTTGTAGGCCTGCTGTATTGGGTGCAGGCCGCACCCTGGCCGAACTTGGCTGCTTTTCGTGTCCTGATGACCAGATTCCGCGTGTCTTTGGGGCGTCTCCGCTCATGAATTCTACGGCAAGGGCAATCACATTTTTTGCATCCCGGTTGATCCCGGATGCGCAGAAAGCCTAAAAAGGGACTCGGACATTCCCGGTCACTGCAAGAAGGCCCACATAGTCGTGAAGCACTTAGCTGTATTCAACGCGCTGCTCGCCCGCCGGGTGCAGGAAGCCCTTAGTATCTTCAGGATAGTCACAGCATTCCTGTTCATACAGCATGGTACGCAGTCGCTTTTTGGCTTCCCGATACCACCGCGCGGTGGACGGTTCGATGAAATCTTTTCGCTTGGTTGGCTGGCTGGATCGATGGAAGTCTGGCTGGGCATATTGTTTCTGGTCGGCCTTTTTACCCAGCCACTGGCGTTTCTTTTCTGCGGCTTGACTGCAGTGGCGTATTTCATGGTTCACGCTCCCAGAGGCTTCTGGACGATTGCTAATGGCGGGGAGCCGGCAGTCCTGTTCTGCTTCTGTTTTCTATTCTTTGCGACCGCGGGTGGTGGAGCGTGGAGTCTTGACCGGTATCTGTCCCTCAAGAAGTCTAGGCAAGAGTCGGCTTGAAGTCGGCGATGCGGGCGTCAGCCCGCCGAATGCTACTTGGGTCGTGTCGTTGTTCACTTCGCCAGTTCTCGATCGCCACACGCACATGGGCACGCTCGTCAACCAGTGTTCGTTCAGGCATTCATCGCGTAGTCGTCCGTTGGGCGACTCAACATACGCGTTTTGATTCGGCTTGCGCGGCGATCAGCCGCAGTGTCGCGTTGTTTCGATGCGCCCGAATCAGCAGTGCACTGTCCGTAAACTCCAGTCGTCACTCCGGATGATGGCTGGTCGTCCGCGTCCGATTTCAGGGGTTGAAATTGTCATGCTTGAAGGCGGCGTGTGACGCACAAAAAAGCCCGGCAGGGCCGGGCTTCATGATTCAACCGCCGGGGGTTCGTGACCTCACAGCAGTGGCACCAGCAGCAGCGCCACGATGTTGATGATCTTGATCAGCGGATTGATCGCCGGACCGGCGGTGTCCTTGTAGGGATCGCCGACGGTATCGCCGGTTACTGCTGCCTTGTGGGCATCGGAGCCCTTGCCGCCGAAGTGACCTTCCTCGATGTACTTCTTGGCATTGTCCCAGGCGCCACCGCCCGTGCACATTGAGATGGCGACGAACAGGCCGGTGACGATGGTGCCGATCAGCAGGCCACCCAGGGCCTTGATGCCGGCGCCAGGGCCCATCAGCGCATTCATGCCAAAGGCGACCACCACCGGGACCAGAATCGGCAGCAGCGAAGGAACAATCATTTCCTTGATTGCCGACCTGGTCAGCAGATCCACGGCGCGGGAGTAATCTGGCTTTGCGGTGCCTTCCATGATGCCCTTGATCTCGCGGAACTGGCGCCGGACTTCCACCACCACCGAACCTGCCGCGCGGCCTACGGCTTCCATGGCCATGGCGCCGAACAGGTAGGGGACAAGGCCGCCGATGAACAGGCCGATGATCACGGCCGGATCAGACAGCGAGAACGCCACCATCTGGCGGCCGGTAGCGACCAGATGCGTTTCGAGGTTGTGTGTGTAATCCGCGAACAGCACCAGCGCAGCGAGGCCGGCCGAACCGATGGCATAACCCTTGGTCACGGCCTTGGTGGTGTTGCCCACTGCATCGAGCGGATCGGTGATGTCACGCACCTTCTTGTCGAGCCCCGACATTTCGGCGATGCCGCCGGCGTTGTCGGTGATGGGGCCATAGGCGTCGAGCGCGACGATCATGCCGGTCAGCGACAGCATTGCCGTCGCGGCGATGGCGATGCCGTACAGGCCATGGCCCGCGCCGCCGTTCTCGCCCAGCGTGTAGGCGCCGTAGATGGCAAAGCACACTGCGATCACGGGCAGGGCAGTGGACTTCATCGACACGCCGAGGCCTGCGATCATGTTGGTGGCATGCCCGGTCTGCGAGGCCTCGGCCACCTTGCGCACCGGCGAGTATTCGGTGGCGGTGTAGTACTCGGTAATGACGATCATCGCGGCCGTCAGCGCGAGGCCGATCAGCGTGCACCCGAACATGGTGCCGAACTGGGCCGGGAAGAACTCCTTCGTGATGAAATAGAAAGCCACGGCCGAAATGACGCCCGAGACGATCACGCCCTTGTAGAGGGCATTCATGATCTTGCCGCCTGCACCGACCTTCACGAAGAACGTGCCGACAATCGATGCAACAATCGAAGCCGCGCCCAGCACCAGCGGATAGAGGATGGCGGCATTGCCGGCGTCCTTCATCATCAGGCCGCCCAGCAGCATGGTGGCCACCAGCGTGACCGCATAGGTCTCGAACAGGTCGGCGGCCATGCCGGCGCAGTCGCCCACGTTGTCGCCGACGTTGTCGGCGATCACGGCGGGGTTGCGCGGGTCGTCTTCGGGAATGCCGGCTTCGACCTTGCCCACGAGGTCGGCACCGACGTCGGCGCCCTTGGTGAAGATGCCGCCGCCAAGGCGCGCAAAGATGGAGATCAGCGAGCCGCCGAAGGCGAGGCCGACCAGTGCATGCAGCGCGCTTTCGCGCACCGCTGCGTCCTCACTCGCGCCACCCAGCAGGAAGTAGTACCCGGCGACGCCGATCAGGCCGAGGCCGACCACCAGCATGCCGGTGATGGCGCCGCCCTTGAACGCCACCTGCAGCGCGGCGTTGAGACCTGCATGTGCCGCCTGTGCCGTGCGCACGTTGGCGCGGACCGAGATGTTCATGCCGATGTAGCCGGCGAGGCCCGAGAGGATCGCGCCCAGTGCAAAGCCGCCTGCCGTATGGCTGCCGAGGGCCAGCCAGAGCAGCGCGAACAACACCACGCCCACGATGGTGATGGTCATGTACTGGCGGTTCAAATAGGCCTTCGCACCGGCCTGGATGGCCGCCGCGATTTCCTGCATGCGCGCGTTGCCTGCGGGCAGTTTCAGGATCGACAGCATTGAAAATACGCCGTACAGCACGGCGAGAACACCTGCGGCTATCGACAGCCACAACCAGCTACTGGCTTGCATCAGAACTCTCCACGATTTCTAGGTCTTGATATATATGGACGTGCGCGCAAGGCCCCCGGGAAGACTCTCCGCCCACTTGCGCGCAGCAATATAGCAAACCCGCCGCGCCGGCAAGGGGTCTCGGTCCTGAGTCCCAATATGTCTTGATGTGGGCTAGATTTTGTACGTGGCCAGTTTGCGTTTGACCGCCCTGCCCTTGATTTTCACATAGGCTGGCAGGCCTTTCCGGTATGGCGGGTAATCCTCCCCGGCAATCAGCGGCTCAAGATAGCGTCGGCAAGCAGCGGTAATGCCGAAGCCATCCGCCGTGATGAAGTTTCGCGGCACCTTCTTTTCGACATTGGCCACTTTGGCGAGCGGCACTGCCTCGATCTTCCAGCGATAAGGCCGGGAAGACTTGCGGATGATGGCCGGCATCACGGCATTGATTCCCTTTACCGCGTATTCGACCGCAGCCTTGCCCACGGCATAGGCCTGGTCGACATCGGTCCTGGACGCAATGTGGCGCGCGGAGCGCTGCAGATAATCGGCCACGGCCCAGTGATATTTGTAGCCCAGCTTTTCTTTCACCATTTGGGCGACCACGGGGCCGACACCGCCGAGTTGCGCGTGGCCGAAGGCGTCCCGCGTGCCTCCTTCCGCAAGGAACCTGCCGTCTGGATATTTCGTGCCTTCCGACACGACGATGACGCAGTAGCCGTGCTTGTCCACGCTCTGCTTTACCTTCACCAGGAACGCGGGCTGGTCGAAGGCAATTTCGGGGAACAGGATGATGTGCGGCGCATCCCCGGCTTTTTCCCCGGCCAGCCCGCCGGCGGCGGCGATCCAGCCGGCATTGCGGCCCATGACTTCAAGCACGAAGACCTTGGTCGAGGTGCGCGCCATCGAAGCCACGTCGAGCGCGGCCTCGCGCGTCGAGACCGCGATGTACTTGGCTACCGAGCCAAACCCCGGGCAGCAGTCGGTCAGCGGCAAATCGTTGTCCACCGTCTTGGGGATGCCGACACAGATGATCGGATAGCCCAGTGCCTCGCCAATCTGCGAGACCTTGTGGGCGGTATCCATCGAATCGTTACCGCCGTTGTAGAAGAAATAGCCGATGTCGTGGGCCTTGAAGACTTCGATCAGCCGCTCATATTCGGCCCGATTCTGGTCCAGCCCCTTGAGCTTGAAGCGGGCGGAGCCGAAGGCACCGGCTGGGGTGTGTCGCAGACCCTGGATGGTGGCAGCGGACTCCAGGCTGGTATCGATCAGGTCCTCGGTCAGGCCGCCGATGATGCCGTGGCGGCCGGCATAGACCTTCCCGATGTGCCGGCGATGCTTGCGCGCAGCATCTATCACCCCTGCGGCCGAGGCATTGATCACTGCCGTTACGCCGCCGGACTGGGCATAGAAGGCGTTGCGGGGTCTGGGAGTGGCGCGGCTCATGGAAGCTCCGGCGTTGCAGCAGATGGTTTGACCGGACGAGAGCGTATCGGTACTGTGCCCCGACGTTCAACGACAACAAACGGGTCTCATGCGCATTGTACTTCTGGGAGCTCCTGGCTCCGGCAAAGGCACGCAGTCGCAGCGTCTGGTGCAGCGATTCGGCATTCCGCAGATTTCCACCGGGGACCTGCTCCGCTCCGCTGTAGCGCGCGCAACGCCGCTGGGCCTCGCGGCCAAGGACGCGATGACGGCGGGCAAGCTGGTCGACGACAGCATCGTGCTCGGCATGATCCGCGAGCGGCTGGCCGATGCGGACGTGGCCAAGGGGTTCATCCTCGATGGCTTCCCGCGCAACATCGTGCAGGCCGAAGCGCTGGACGTGATGCTGAAACAGGTGGGCAAGCCGCTGACTGCCGTGGTGCAGATGGAAGTGCCCTATGCCGAGCTGACGCGCCGCATTGCGGGGCGCCGCAGCTGCCAGAACTGCGGCCGCGTGTTCAACATCTATTCGATGCCCGTGGGTGCGCCGCTGGTGTGTCCGTCGTGCGTGGGCAATCCAGCGCTGTTCCAGCGGCCGGATGACAACGAAGCCACGGTGGTGGAGCGTCTGAAGGTCTATGAGTCGCAGACACGGCCGCTGCTCAAGTATTACGGCCAGCAGGGGCTGTTGCAGTCCATTGATGCCCTGGGCGAGATCGATGGCATAACGGCATTGCTGGTGCATGTGCTGACGGTGTCGGCGCCGAAGGCCAAGGCCAAGGCTAAGGCAAAGGCGAAGCCAAAGGCCAAGGCGGCAGCTCCCAGGGCGAAGGCGAAGGCCAAGCGGATGGTCGCTTCGAAGGCAAAGGCAAAGGCGAAACCCAAGGCCAAGGCCAAGCCCAAGCCCAAGCCCAAGGGAAGGACGAAGGCCGGCCGCAAGGCAGCGCCGGCGAAAACCGCGCGCAAGAAGAAGGCCGCCCGGAAGAAATAGCCCGGGTTGACCTCTTTCGCGGACGTCAGGCGGCGGCAAGCAGCTCGGCGCCGACGGCCTCGCGGCGCCAGCCACGCAGCACTTCCGCGGTGGCTTCGCCGCGGGCGATGCTCTCCAGCTCGCGACGGGTAGCCAGCACCTCCGAGGCAAGCCCAAGCTCGGCTGCTTTCTTCTGGACAATGCCTGCCAGATGTTTCAGGTGCGCCTGCGCTTCGGGGTCCGGGCGCGTTCGCTGTACCAGCGGCGGGAGCTGCGCGGGCAGACCAGCCGCGGCGATGAGTTCCAGAATGGTCGGACCGCTGTGCTCGCGAAAACCTGGCGTGAGTTCTTCCAGACCTGCAAGTTCGACGTCGCTGCGTGGCGCGCGCAGCACCAGCGCGCGCAGGCCGGCATCGTCCAGGATCCAGGTGCGGGGCCGATCCTTTTCTGCGGCGCGCCGCTCCCGCCACGCGGCCAGCCGTTGCGCCAGGCGTGCCCGGTCCGGGTCCAGTTCCGCGCTCCAGCGCAGACGCTCGACGGCCTTTTCCGGATCAACGAACAGCCGGTCTTCCCGGGCAAGGTCGTGCAACTCCTCGTCCAGCCAGGTCATCCGGCCGAGTTTCTCCAGTTCCTCGCCCAGCGCATCACGCAGCCCGGCCAGGTGGATGACGTCGTCGATGGCGTAGCGCAACTGCGCATCGCTCAGCGGCCGCTTCGACCAGTCGGTGCGTGTTTCGGCCTTGTTGAGCTCCACGCCCAGCACGCGGCGCACCAGTTCGCTGTAGCCGATCTGCGCGGGCATTCCACACAGCGCTGCGGCGACCTGCGTATCGAATACGGGTGCGACGGCACCGAACAGGGGCCACAGCACCTCAAGGTCCTGCCTTGCCGCATGCAGGATCTTCGGCGCGCCGCTGCCCAGCACCGCTGTCAGCGGCTGCAGCGAAAGGTCGGCCAGTGGATCCACACAGCAGGCTTCACCGGGGCTTGCCAGCTGCAGCAGGCACAGCTGCGGCCGGTAGGTGCGCTCGCGCAGGAATTCCGTGTCGAGCGCCACGTAGGGCACATTGGCCAGGCGTGCAGCGAGCGCAGCCAGGGAGGCGGTGTCAGAGAGTGGTGTCGAGCTCATGTAGAATCAGGAGTTTACGCACTGGGGCAACGATTGAGCGAGCCAAAGACCGAGACGCAGGCAATCCTGAGCACACTCGTGGGCATCGCGCGCATGCGCAAGGGGCCTGAAGACCTGCCCGCCTCGTTCAGGCTGCTGGTGGTGCTGGTGCTGGCCTCCATCGTGCCCAATGCGGTACTGCTGGCGATCCTGCCGGTTTCGTTCCAGGGCAATGTGGTGGCGCTGATCGCGATCGACATCTTTGCCACCCTGTTCTGGTTCGGGATGGCGCTGCGGATTGCCGGCAAGTCCGAGCGAACCCTGCAGACCCTTACAGCCGTGTTCGGCTTCCAGCTGGTGATGGCGCCGGCGCTGGTATTCAGCGGCTGGTTCTTCGCCATCTACAATCAGGATCCCGCCTGGCAGTTTCCGGCTGCGATGCTGCGCCTGGTGGTGGAGGTTTGGGCACTGGTGGTGCTGGCACGCATCCTGCGCGCTGCCACCGAATGGCCGATGTTCGCCTGCGTGATGCTCGCGATTGCCAACGAGCTGCTGGCGCTGCTGCTGGTACTCAGCCTGTTTCCGCAGCCGGACGCGGCCGCTGCGGTTCCCGTTTAAGCCACGCTACAGGACAGCGATGCACGTTCATATTCTTGGTATCTGCGGCACGTTCATGGGTGGCATAGCAGCCATCGCGCGTGCTGCCGGGCATCGCGTCACGGGCTCTGACCAGAACGTCTATCCTCCGATGAGCACGCAGCTGGCGGCGCTGGGCATCGGGATCGTGCAGGGCTTCGATGCCGCGCAGCTTGATCCGGCGCCGGATGTGGTGGTGGTCGGCAACGTGATGTCGCGCGGCAAGCCGGTGGTCGAAGCGCTGCTGGAACGTGGCATTCCCTATGCGTCGGGTCCGGAATGGCTGTCGCGCGCGGTGCTGCAGGATCGCTGGGTGCTGGCCGTCGCGGGCACCCATGGCAAGACCACCACCAGCAGCATGCTGGCGCATATTCTCGACCACGCGGGACTTGCTCCGGGCTTCCTGATCGGTGGCGTGCCCGGCAACTTCGATGTCAGCGCGCGGCTGGGCAGTGCGCCGTTCTTCGTGATCGAGGCCGATGAATACGACACCGCCTTCTTCGACAAGCGGGCCAAGTTCGTGCACTACCGGCCGCGGACGCTGGTCCTGAACAATCTCGAGTTCGACCATGCGGACATCTACCCCGACCTGGAGTCGATCAAGCGCCAGTTCAATCATCTGCTGCGCATCGTGCCCGGCAGCGGCCTGGTGGTCCACAATGCCGCTGACGCCAATCTCGATGATGTGCTGGCACGTGGCTGCTGGACACCACGGGAAGGATTTTCAGGCATTGGCGCCGCCGGGGCGCGCTGGTCGGTGCGGCTGACCGGTGCGGACCACTCGCGTTTCGAAGTGCTGCTCGATGGTATGTCGCAGGGCACGGTTGAGTGGTCGATGCTCGGTGCCCACAACGTCGACAACGCATTGGCCGCGATCGCCGCGGCCCGTCACGCCGGCGTGCAGGTGGCGCATTCCATCGCGGCGCTGGCGGAATTCAAGGGAGTGCGCAGGCGCATGGAGCTCACCGGCAGCGCCGCCGGCATCAGCATCTATGATGATTTCGCGCATCATCCCACGGCCATCACCACCACCATCGAAGGGCTGCGTCGCCGCATCGGAAAGGCGCGGCTGGTGGCCGTGCTCGAGGCGCGCTCGAACACCATGCGCATGGGCGTTCACAAGGACACGCTGGCACCGTCGCTGGCGGACGCGGATGCGGTCTACCTGTTCGCGCCGCCGGATCTGGGCTGGGATGCCGGTGCCGTGGCAGTGGCGGTCGGGTCGAAGGCCACGACGGAATCCTCGATCGATTCCCTGCTCGCACGCCTGAGCAGTGATCTGCATGCCGGCGATCATGTGCTGATCATGAGCAATGGCGGCTTCGGCGGCCTGCACAAGCGCCTGC
>JANPGU010000073.1:0-2898 GCA_031424095.1 Gammaproteobacteria bacterium | reverse complement strand
GCAGCCGGTGAGCAGGCCGGTCATCTGGACGATGTGCTGGAGCGGCTGGCCGATTACACCGAGAACCGCGAGGTGCTGCGGCAGAAAGTGCTGGGCGCGATGCTGTATCCCATCGCGCTGACGGTGATGTGCTTCATCATCGTGTCCATACTGCTGGTCTATGTGGTGCCGAAGGTGGTCGATGTATTCGACAGCTACCGCGCGCAGCTGCCACTGGCCACGAAAGTGCTGATTGCGGCCAGTGAATTCCTGCGCACCTATGGCATCTGGATGCTGATCGGCATGGCAGTGCTGGGATGGTTGCTCGCGCAGCAGATGAAGAAGGCCGCCGTACGCAGCCGGTTTGGACGGCTACAGTTGGGAATGCCCATCATCGGCCGCATCGTGCGCGGCTTCAATACCGCCCGCTTCACCCGCACACTGAGCATCCTGACTGGCAGCGCAGTGCCGGTGCTGGATGCACTGCGTATCGCGGGCGAAGTGATCACCAATCCGCCGATGCGCGACGCCGTTGCCACGGCAACCATGCGTGTGCGCGAAGGTGCGCCCATCGGTCGCTCGCTGGCGGCCAGCCGGCTGTTCCCGCCCATGACCATCCATCTGATCTCCAGCGGCGAATCCAGCGGCCAGCTCGACACCATGCTGGAACGCGCCGCCCAGAGCCAGGAACGCGAACTCGACGGTTTGCTGACGGCCCTGGTCAGCCTGCTGGGCCCCCTGCTCATCGTCGGCATGGGGGTCTTCGTCATTGGTATCGTTTTTGCGATGCTGTTACCAATTTTCCAGATGAACTCGCTGATCCACTGAGGTATATATTTCCTCGGCCGATACTTGCTGAACAGTTTCGATTTTTTTCATGAGCGGACGGTCATGAGCGAGAAACAGGAAGCAGAAGAGTTCGACGAAGCAGACGACGACGCCCTGGACATCGAGGGGGGCGACGAAGTAGACCTTGCGCGACTGACCAAGGAATTGGATCACGCCCGCAAGCGTGGTGCGGCGAAGGATGGCGTGCCGGCCTGGCGCAAGCTCGAGCTGCTGGCGGAGCAGCGGCGCACGGCGGAGCTCACCTCGGATTTCGAAGACTACGATATCGACGAACCGCGTCTCTCGCGTCGTCGCTCCACCGCCTAACGCCGGTTCCGGATCAGCACCACCACCAGCGCGAGCAGCACCAGCGCGGCCAGCAATGCCCAGCGCTGGGGCGACAGCAAGGTCGATCTGCGCGCAGGTGCAATGCGCGCGGCGATCTGCGCCCAGGCCGCGTCCGGTGGCCGCACCGGCGGCAACGAGGGTGCAAGTCCGGCCAGCCGCTCATCCCATTGCTGCAAGCAGCGGCGCGCGGCCAGGTCACTTTGCAGCAGGGTTTCAAAACGCCGTCTTGCCCGGCTGCTCAACGTGCCCAGGGCATACGCCCCCGCTACATAGGCCAATGCACGCCCCTGCAAATTCACGGCAGGCTCCTGCATGGCAAGCAGCGCCTCACGTATGCCAGTCCGTACCTCTGCCGCAGACTTCCCCAGCGCCCGCGCAATTTCGTGCGGCGAGCGCCCGGTGAGAAAGGCCAGGCGCAGCAGGCGCAGTCCCGGCGGTGGCTGATCCTGCTCGCCGAGCGCAGCGTCTGCCAGCCGCAGCCCGGCATCGACTTCGTCTGCGGGTGTGTACTGGCGGGCGCGCAAATGGTCGATGGCCTGTTGCCGGAACACCGACCGCAGCCATGTATGCGGACGGCTTCTTCCTGGATTGAACGAGGCGGCCTGCTGCCAGACGGCGATATACCCTTGCTGGAGCAGGGCCTCGGCCTCCCCCCGGTCCCCCAGCATCTGCACCAGCAGGCCCAGCATCCCTGCTGCAGTCAGATCATGGATACGGCGCAGCGCCGGGACGCGGTGACGCGCGCAGTCGCGCAGCGCTTCATCGAGCACTTCATCCGCGACCGTGCTGGCCCGGGATGCGCTGATTGGAAAGGCAGCGGGATTCATCGGCGGCCATTGTCGCCGGGCGGTGCGGTCGCTGGCATCCCCTGCGCCGACTTTTTGCCGCAGTTGCATCCAGTTTCAGTGGCTGGACGTAAGACCTTCATGCACGAAATTCTGTCGACACCACTGTTGCGCATCCTGCTGGTCGGGCTGGTGGCGCTGGCAGCGCCTGCTGGCGCCATGGCTACCACGAAAGTGCTGGATTTCGATGTGTTCCTCGACCAGAAACCCATCGGCACTCATCGTTTCGAGATCCGCAGCGACAGTGCGGGCGGCACGCAGGTGGAAAGCACAGCGGACTTCGAAGTGCGCCTGCTGGGGATCCGCGCCTATCGCTATCGGCATCGCAGCAGCGAGCAATGGCAATCGGGTTGCCTGCGCAGCATCGAGGCGACCACCGACGACAATGGCAGGCACGCGGCGGTGGCTGGCAAGTCTCACGAGCACGCGTTCAATCTGGTTCGACCGCAACCCCGGACTGTACCGACGGATTGCATGATGAGTTATGCCTACTGGGATCCGGCGCGCCTGCTGCAGCAGCGTGAACTGCTCAATCCGCAGACCGGCAGCCTCGACGCGGTGCGCTTCGAGCTGCTGGGCGAGGAAAGCATCCGGGTTCGCGGCGTACCGGTGCGCACCACGCACCGCCGGCTGCTTGGCGAAAAGCTGAAGCTCGACCTGTGGTATTCCGCCAGCGGCGAATGGCTGCAGCTGACCAGCACGACCGACAGCAAACGCCTGCTGCACTATCGCCTGCGGCTTCAGTGAAACTCGTGAATGCCGAACTGCAGGGTACCGATCAGCGCCGTGCGGTCGATCAGATCCCGGGCGATCACATGCGTCACGCCTGATTCGCGCTGCAGTTCGCCGCGCACCTCCATCAGTCGCGCGCCCACCAGCACGCCATTGCGCTGCTTGC
>JANPGU010000072.1:0-3558 GCA_031424095.1 Gammaproteobacteria bacterium | reverse complement strand
GAGCGCGTGCTCAAGCGTTCCGATCAGGTCACGGCAGATGAGGTGTTTGAAAACCTCATGAACGCCTATGCGCGCACCTACGACCCGCATTCCAACTATTTCTCGGCGCGCAATTCCGAGGAATACCGTATCCAGATGAGCCTCAGCTACGAGGGCATCGGTGCAACGCTGCAGACTGACGATGAATACGCCAGCATCGTGAACCTGCTGCCGGGTGGACCTGCAGCAGTTGCCGGCACGCTTGGCATCAAGGACCGCATCACCGCCATTGCGCAGGGATCGGGCACTTTCCAGGACGTCATTGGTTGGCGTCTCGACGACGTAGTGCAACTCATCCGTGGCAAGGGCAATACGCAGGTGCGCTTCCATGTGCTGCCGGCAGGTGCCTCGCCCGGCGCGGCCGAGAAGACCATCGAACTGACGCGCGGCAAGGTCACACTCGAAGGCCAGGCAGCCAAGAAGGAACGGCGGCTGGTCACGCGCAATGGCAAGCCACGCAGCATCGGCGTCATCACCGTGCCCGGTTTCTATCGTGACGTGGATGCCGAAGCGCAGGGCGACAAGAACTACCGCAGCACCACGCGCGATGTCACGCGCCTGCTGGAAGAACTGCGCAAGGAAGGCCCGGTCGACGGCCTGATCCTCGACCTGCGCGGCGACGGCGGCGGCTTCCTGCCCGAGGCCACCGCGCTCAGCGGCCTGTTCATCGACAAGGGCCCCGTAGTGCAGCTGAAGGACTACACCGGCCGCGTCGAAGTGCTGGATGATCCCTCAGCGGGCACCGTCTATGACGGTCCGCTGGTAGTGCTGGTCGATCGCTACAGTGCTTCGGCTTCGGAGATCTTCGCTGGCGCAATCCAGGACTATGGCCGCGGATACGTCGTGGGCCAGCGCACCTTTGGCAAGGGCACCGTGCAGAACCTGATCCCGCTCGACCGCTGGACGCAGAAGCCGGTCGAGGGCCAGCTCACGGTCACCATCGGCAAGTTCTATCGCGTCACCGGCGAAAGCACGCAGCATCGTGGCGTGGAACCGGACATCATCCTGCCATCGCCGATCGACATGGATGAAGTGGGCGAAAGCTCACTCGAGGCCGCGCTGCCCTGGGACAGGATCACTCCGGCCACCTTCCAGCATTATTCGAACCCGGTTGCGGTACCCACCGCGCTCGCGCTGGACGGCAGCGAATCCGCACGCGGCAAGTCCGATCCTGATTTCCAGTGGCTGGTGCAGAGCATTGCGGCGAATGAAAGGCTGCGCGCTGACAAGACGCTGTCGCTGAATCTCGTCAAGCGCAAGGCAGAACGCGAGTCGGTGGATGCGGAACGGCTGAAGCGCGAGAACGCTCGCCGTGCGGCGCTGGCCAAGACCCCGTTCCCGACGCTGACTGAAATGGAAGCGTCGGACGAGATCTCGGGCGACAAAGCGCCGGACATCCTGCTTGATCGCACCACCGAGATCGTCGGAGACATCGTTGCTGGCGTGCCGCCGGCAGCGGGCGCTAAGGCGCCGAATACGATCGTGCAGCAGCCGAAGAAGGTCAAGGACGCCGCGAAGTAGCGCGAGGGGCCTACGGGCCCTCGGCGTAGAACAGGTCCGACACGCTCCAGAGATCCTGGCCGAGGACATCCCAGCTCATCGCCTCGCTGCCCGCCGTGTTGCGTAGCGTGCCCTGCACCGATTCCAGCGTCGGCGTGGTGTCACTGGCAGTGCGGTATTTCGCCCCGGCGGCAAGACCATCCACCAACCGGCGTACGTCGGTATTGATTGCCGCCGAGTTCTGGATCAGGGCGGCCCGGGCGCGTCCGATCTCCTGCATCAGCGCAAGGCAGCTGCCTGCATCCGGCGCGCCGTCGATCCTCGGTTCACTGCGTGCCATGGCCTCGGCCGTCCTTCCCAGCAGCGTGGCCGGTGTCAGGCGCGATGCAATCACCTGCGCGTAGGCAATGGCAGTGAGGTTGAGTATTCGCCGCGCCTGCAGCGAGAGACCTGGATATTTCGCACCACCCTGCGCTTCCACCTGCTGCAGTTGTACGCGTGCCTGCTCAAGCATTTCGTCGGCTACAGCGACTTCGGCCTGCATCGCCAGCCGGCGGCGCTGCAGTTCGCGGCGCTTGAAGTACTGCCACCAGTTCCGCGCTGCAGACAGCGAGCCCTGGATGGCGCCGAGTTTGGCGCGCACATCGGCCGCCTGATGCTCTGCCTGCGCGCAGGCTGCGCGCGCCCCTTGCTGGCGCTCGAACAGCTGCCGATTCAGATCCGCCAGGAACTGGCGTCGCTCGCGGTCCTCGCGCTGCTGCGCCAGCTCGCGCACCAGGGCCGCGATCTGCGCATGCGCCACGGACCAAAGATCGCGCAGCTGGTAATGCAGCAACGCGTGCAGACCGGTCAGCGGAGTCGCCAGTCGCGATTCCAGCAGTTCGAGCTGTTCGCGCACCCGCACGGTGGCGGCTTCCTGCAGCTTGACGCGGTCTTTCAGACGATGGGATTCATCCTGCGCATCACCGAGCGCCTTCTTCAGCTCGGCGCGATTGCGGAACAGGTTGAGGACGCGCGTGTCTTCCGGCGCTTCCGGGTGCTCGAGCACCACGCGACTCTGCAAGAGCTTTCTGATCCAGGAGGTAAATTCAGACAGCAAGCTAGCGGCTCCAGCGCGGGCAGATCGCACAACTGCCTGGTCGGCCAATGCTCAGACGAGCGAATGCCCGAGGTCCAGACAGTATTCCAGCCACTTGTTTAACATGTTGTTATAGAGCCAGCGCTGCTCCAGTTCACGCTCTGCCTGCGCAGGATCGCTGGCAAAAGGCTCGGGCCGATCGGCCGGCCAGTGCTGTGCCTGCGCGAGACGCGCATCACAGTAGACGCGCACGCGCACATCCGGATAGGTCAGCAATGCATCCAGCCCCGGGTTGGCGGTAGCAGGATCATGGAACAGATGCGTGAGTCCGAGCGTGGTGGTGTAGGCGCATTGTTCCAGCACGATGAGCCGCAGATCGCAGCCGGCGGCAACCCGCGAAATGCGTTCCCCGCCCAGCCGGGCGGGCTCGCCGCACAGTCGCGTGAGGCGCAGATAATTGCTCTCGTAAAGCGCCATCAGCGAAGAGAATCCATGCGGGCGCGCGCGCCAGCTGGTGATCAACAGCGCTTCGTTGCCGGCCGTGCTCATGCAGGGGCCTGCGCACCCGGCACGAACAGATGCTGCCGGTAATAGGCCAGTTCACGGATTGAATCATGGATGTCTGCCAGCGCCAGATGCGAGGCCTGCTTGGTGAAGCCCGCCGGCAGCGTCGGCACCCAGCGCCGTGCCAGTTCCTTGATGGTGCTGACGTCCAGGTTGCGGTAATGGAAATATCGCTCCAGCTGCGGCATCTGCCGCGCCAGGAAGCGGCGGTCCTGGCAGATGCTGTTGCCGCACATTGGCGACACGCCGCCCTGCACCCAGATACGCAGGAATTCGAGCGTGCGGGCTTCCGCATCGGCGAGGCTGTCCGTGCTGGCGCGTACGCGCGCCGCAAGGCCACTGGCGCCGTGCTGGCGTGTGTTCCATTCATCCATGCC
>JANPGU010000071.1:0-17989 GCA_031424095.1 Gammaproteobacteria bacterium | reverse complement strand
CCCACTTCGCCAGCGCCTTGGCCTTGGTGGCATCGCTCATCCAGGTCAGCTTCTCGATGCGCCCCTTCAGCGCCGTGGTGAGGTTGCTCACCAGCTTTTCCATGCGCTCGCGCGACTCGGGCGGGAAGGCGACCTCGACATAGAGCTGGCCCATCGCCTGGCCTGCCGCGCCCTCCATCACACCCAGCACCCGCTTCCAGCGCGGCCGCTGCTCGGGCTGGCCGTTCAGATGCTTGTTGTAGAACTCGTAGCGTTCCGTGATGAAGGCGTCGCTCAGATAGGGCGAGGCATTGTCGATGGTCTGGAAACGCAGATAGTTCTGCCACTGCGCCACCGGCACATCAGTCAGCATCCTGCTCACTTCCTGGTGGAACGCGGGCATGGCCAGCGAGAACTTCTCCGGAGCCTGCACGCCCTGCGATTCGAAGAATGCTGTCCACGGGAAATTCGGCGCCAGCTTGTCGGCTTCGGCCAGTGTCACCGGGTTGTAGTACAGCGACACATCGCGCGACATCTCTTCCTGCGAGCGCGACACGCGTGCCAGGCGCGTCTCGAACGCCATCACTTCGACGGATTGTTTCGCCGCAGCAGCGGCGGGAACACCCGAAAGCTCCAGCACCTTGGCGATGTGCTTCACGTAGGCGTCGCGATCGCCCTTCTTGTCGGCGTCGAAGTAGTAGTTCTTGTCGGGCAGATTGGTGCCGCCCTGGGTGGCAAAGGCCATCACCATCGAGGAATTCTTGAAGTCCGCTTCGGGCCCGAAGCCGAACAGCGGGTTTTCACCGCGCGCGGCGACGGTGCGCAGGTACGCGGCCACCGATGCACTGTCGGTCAGCGCGGCGATGGCGTCGAGCCGGCTCTGCAGCGGGGCGATGCCCTGTTCGTTGAGCTTGTTCTCGTCCATGCCGGTCACCCAGATGTCCGCGATGATCTTCTGGATGCCGGTCGGGCTGGCCTGTGTGGCCAGGTTTTCCGCGATCTGGCGCTGCACCTGCAGCGAGCGCTCGCGCAGCACATGAAAGGCGCCCCAGCGAGTCTGGTCCGCCGGGATGGGATTCGCCGCCAGCCACTTGGCATTCGCATGGGCGCCAAAATCAACGCAGGCATTCTTGCTGGCGTCGATATCGGCGCTGTTGAACGTGATCGGCTGCATGAGTTTGCTCTCATCGAGCTTCCATGCCGGCGCGGCTGCCACGGGGGGGCGGCGGCCTTCTGGCAACCGGCGAGGACCATTGCAACGGCAGCGGCGATCGGCAGAACGAGTCGGATATTCGTGGCAGGCATGCGCTTGGAAACTCCTGATGCGGGCGAACGTGATGGTTGAGCATAAACCCGCGCGGGAATGGCGGTCATGGGGCGGCTGGTCAAATATATTGTCTCAAATTGAGAACTAATCTATGTCTCAAGAGCTTTGACTGATCCGCCAGGGTACAAATTGGTCGAATCGCCGCCCAGAGGACTTGCTCAGAGTCCGACGCGCCGGTGTCGATAGTCGCTATATTCCCGCCCCATGCCAGATCCCATCGGCGGCTCCGCCAAGCTCTATGTTATCTCTGCGCCATCCGGCGCCGGCAAGACCAGCCTGGTGAAGGCCCTGCGCGAGCGCCTGCCCGACCTGCGGGTTTCCACTTCGCACACCACGCGCAAGCCTCGCCCGAATGAGCAGGAAGGGCGCGAGTACTTCTTTGTCAGCAACCACGAGTTCAATGCCCTGGTGGACGACGCTGCATTCCTGGAACACGCCCAGGTGTTCGACAACCAGTACGGCACCAGCCGCCAGCAGCTGGATGACAAACTCGCCGCCGGCCACGACGTCATCCTGGAAATCGACTGGCAGGGTGCGCAGCAGGTGCGCGCCGCCATGCCTGCCTGTCGCAGTATCTTCATCCTGCCACCTTCGCGCGAAGCGCTCCGCCAGCGACTGCAGGGCCGCCAGACCGACAGCGCGGCCGTGATCGAACGGCGGCTGGCAGACGCGGTTTCCGACATGTCCCACTACCGTGAATTCGACTACGTAGTGGTGAATGACGACTTCGAACGGGCCGTGGAGCAGCTGGTGCAGGTCGTGGCAGGCAAAGCGCAGTCCCTCGATGCCCGGCGCCCGGAGCTCACTCCTGTGGTCGCAAATCTGCTAGTATTTCCAACCCCTTAAGCACATTTCCTGCACAGGCGAAACATGGCCCGTATTACTGTCGAAGACTGCCTGCCGAACGTCGAAAACCTGTTTCAACTGGTGCTGCTGGCATCGGCCCGCGCCCGTCGCCTGGCCAATGGCGCCGAGCCCACCGTGCCGGTCGACAATGACAAGGTCACCGTCATCGCGCTGCGCGAGATTGCTGAAGGCAACATCACTCCCGAGATGCTGATAGAGCCGGAGCCGGTTCCCGAGCCCATCGTCAACGACATCGACGCCCAGCTCGAGAATTTCCGCGCACCGCAGTTCGGTCTCGGGGATTAATCGCTACCGCGCATGGACTATGCGTCTTCGCTGCTCGGCCTGATTCCAGGGTCCAGCGCAAGGCGCACGCCCGGCCTGCGGGAGCTGCTTGCCAAAGTAGAAACCTACCTGCCGCCCGAGCAGGTAGCCCGCATCAAGGATGCCGCCGAGTTCGGCGCAGAAGCGCACCTCGGCCAGAAGCGCCTCTCCGGCGAACCCTATATCGCGCATCCGCTGGCTGCAGCGGAGATCCTCGCTGACCTGAATCTCGATGCGGACACGATCGTTGGCGCAATCCTGCACGACGTCATCGAAGACACGCCAACGCCGAAGGAAGTCATCGCGCAGCGCTTCGGCGCCGATGTGGCCGAGATCGTCGATGGCGTCACCAAGCTCGACCAGATCAAGTTCAAGAGCCGCGAGGAAGCGCAGGCCGAGAGCTTCCGCAAGATGCTGCTGGCGATGGTGCGCGACCTGCGCGTCATCATGGTCAAGCTCGCCGACCGCACGCACAACATGCGCACGCTGGGCGCGATGTCGGCGCCGAAGCGCAGGCTGATCGCGCGTGAGACGCTCGACATCTATGCGCCGGTGGCCGAGCGCCTTGGCCTTTACAAGATCAAGCTCGAACTCGAGGACCTTGGGTTCCAGGCGCTCTATCCGCAGCGCTACCGGGTGATCGAACGGGCGCTCAAGCGCGCCCGCGGCAACCAGAAGGAATTCCTTGGCAAGATCGAGGTGGCGCTCACGGCATCGCTGAAGAAGGCGGGCATTCCCGGCAAGGTCGAATCGCGCGAGAAGCATCTATATAGCGTGTATCGCAAGATGCGCCGCAAGAAGTCGATGCTGGCGCAGGTGGTCGATGTCTACGGCCTGCGCATCCTGGTGGATTCGAACGACACCTGCTATCGCACACTGGGTACGGTGCACGCCACCTACCGGCCGATGCCGGGCCGCTTCAAGGATTACATCGCGATTCCGCGCGTCAACGGCTACCAGTCGCTGCACACCACACTGTTCGGCCCCAATGGCGTGCCGATCGAAGTACAGATCCGCACCTCCGACATGCACCAGGTGGCCGAGTCCGGCGTGGCCGCGCACTGGAAATACAAGGTCGGCGGCACCACCGAGTCGGCGCAGCAGGAACGCGCGCGCGCCTGGATCTCGCATCTGATGGAGATGCAGGCCAGCGGCAACGCCGAAGAGTTCATCGAGAGCGTCAAGGTCGACCTGTTTCCCGACAAGGTCTATGTGTTCACGCCCAAGGGCGCGATCCTGCGCCTGCCGCGCGGCGCGACGGTGGTGGACTTCGCCTATGCCGTGCACACCGACGTGGGCAACCGCTGCGTAGCAGCCAAGGTCGACCGCCGACTGTCGCCACTGCGCACCGTGCTGCGCAATGGCCAGACCGTGCAGATCATCACCGCCAAGGGCGCCTCGCCGAATCCTTCCTGGGTGAACTTCGTCGCCACCGCCAAGGCACGCACCGCGATCCGGCAATACCTGAAGACGCTGCAGCGCTCCGAGGCGGTCGAACTCGGCCAGCAGCTGCTGAACTCCGCGCTGGAGGAATTCCAGCTCACTGTGGATCGCGTCGAACCGGCGGCCATGACGCAGGCACTGCTGGAACTGAACATCAAGGAACGCGACGAACTGCTGGCGCAGATCGGCCTCGGCGAGCGTCTTGCGCCGCTGGTGGCACGGCGCCTGTTGCCCGGCGGTCACGATGACAAGGGCGCGATCACGCCGTTGACCATCGCGGGTACCGAAGGGCTGTTGGTGACCTACGCCCGTTGTTGTCGCCCCATCCCGGACGACC
Source organism: Gammaproteobacteria bacterium (assembly GCA_031424095.1). Taxonomy (GTDB): domain Bacteria; phylum Pseudomonadota; class Gammaproteobacteria; order Steroidobacterales; family Steroidobacteraceae; genus ZC4RG30. The sequence goes on along the minus strand of JANPGU010000071.1, from coordinate 13,733 downwards.
CCATTATCGCGTTCCTCTCCGCTGGCCGCGGCATCGTCATCCACCGCGACACCTGCGGCAATGTCGAGGACTATCACAAGCATCCGGAGAAATGGCAGCCGGTCACCTGGCAGATGGGGCTTACGCGCTACTTCAGCGCTGAAGTGCGCATCGAGGCCGCCAACAAGATCGGCATGCTGGCCAGCGTCTCCGCAGCCATCGCCGGCACTGACACCAACATCGGCCATGCCACCGTCGAACAGCGCGATGGCGATGTGTCGATGATCAAGCTGGATGTGGAAGTCAAAGATCGCAAGCATCTGGCGCGCGTGGTGCGTACCATTCGCCAGATGCCGGAAATACTGCGCGTATCGCGCTACCTGGCCTCGAAACGGAACCACGACGAATGACGCGACAGATCATCAGCACGCCCGACGCTCCTGCGGCCATCGGCACCTATTCGCAGGCCGTGCGCGTGGGCAGCACGGTGTGGCTGTCGGGGCAGATCCCGCTCGACCCGGCGACGATGCAGATGGTCAGTGGCGACATCGACGCGGAGATCCGTCGCGTGTTCGACAACCTGGTGGCGGTAGCCAGGGCCGCCGGTGGCACGCTCGATCACGCGGTGAAGGTGAATGTCTATCTCACCGATCTTGCGCACTTCGGCCGCGTCAACGAAATCATGGCCACCTATTTCCAGCAGCCTTACCCGGCCCGCGCCGCGGTGGGTGTCGCCGCGCTGCCGCGTGGCGCGCGCGTGGAAGTGGAGTGCACCCTAAGCCTGTGACGAACGTCGGGCGCCCGCCTGCGCCCGCTCCTGCCGCAGCGGTCGATCCGCTGTTCCTGCTGCCTGCCCGTTATGAAGACCGCACCAGCGTCACGCCCATCGGCACGTTGCTGCATGGCATGCGCGCCGTGGTCGAGGGCGAAGTGCTGATCACCGATGTGGTGTTCCGCCGGCGCCGTGCGCTGCTGGTGCGGCTCTCAGATGGCTCGGGGTTCCTCAACCTGCGCTTCTTCTATTTTTCCAAGGCGCAGGCAGACAACCTCACACGCGGCACGCGGCTGCGCTGCTTCGGGGAAGCGCGCCGCGGACCGCAAGGCCTGGAGATGGTGCACCCGGAATACCGGCGCATCGACAACCACACCGAGCCGCTGGACAACCGCCTCACACCGATCTATCCACTCACCGAAGGCCAGACGCAGGGCCGCGTGCGTGCAATGGTGAACAAGGCACTGGCAAGACTGGCTGCGAACCCTGCGCAGGATCTGCTGCCGGCGGGCATTGTCCAGCATCTGCAGTTGCCCTCGCTGAGCGAGGCCCTGGAATTCGTGCATCACCCGCCAGTGGGCACATCGCTGCATTCGCTCGCCGCCGGCCGCCAACCGGCACAGCGTCGACTCGCCTTCGAAGAGCTGCTCGCACACCAGTTGTCGCTGCAGCAGCTCAAGCAGCGAATTCAGCAAGAGCCCGCGCCGGCGCTTGCCGATGCGCAGCAGCTGGAACAGCGCTTCATCAAGAGCCTTCCCTTTGCCCTGACCGGCGCGCAGGCGCGCGTGCTGGTGGAAGTCGAACACGATCTGCAGCAGCAACGCCCCATGGTGCGACTGGTGCAGGGTGACGTGGGTTGCGGCAAGACGGTCATCGCCGCAGCGGCGGCTGCACGCGCGGTGGGCAGTGGCAGACAGGCCGCGTTGATGGCGCCCACGGAGCTGCTGGCCGAGCAGCACTGGCGCTCGCTCGACGGCTGGTTCCGTCCACTCGGCATCACCGTGGCGCTGCTGTCCGGCTCGCAGCCGGCACGCACCCGGCGCAGCGCGCTCACCGCCGTGGCCAGCGGTGAAGTACAGATTGCCGTCGGCACGCATGCGCTGTTCCAGGAAGGCGTGGAATTCAGCGACCTCGCTGTGGTCGTGGTCGACGAACAGCATCGCTTTGGCGTGCAGCAGCGTCTGCGCCTGAGTGAAAAAGGAAAACGCAGCGGCCGCGCGCCGCATCAGCTCATCATGACGGCTACCCCGATCCCCCGCACTCTGGCGATGACCGCCTATGCGGACCTCGATGTATCCGTCATCGATGAACTGCCACCCGGTCGCACACCGGTGCGCACCGTGGTACTGCCGGAGGAACGGCGCGCCGATGTGGTGGAACGCATCCACAGCGCCTGCGTCGAAGGCAGGCAGGCCTACTGGGTCTGCACATTGATCGACGAATCCGAAGAGCTGCTGGCCCAGGCTGCGGAAGAAACGGCCGCTGCGCTCGCCGCGGCGCTGCCCAACTTGCGCATCGGACTCATCCATGGCCGGATGCCGCCGCGCGCCAAGGAAAAGGCGATGCATGAGTTCAAGAAGGGCCACACGCAGCTGCTGGTGGCCACCACCGTCATCGAAGTCGGCGTCGATGTGCCAAACGCCAGCCTGATGGTGATCGAAAACGCCGAACGCATGGGCCTGGCCCAGTTGCACCAGCTGCGCGGCCGCGTCGGCCGTGGCTCGCAGGAATCCAGCTGCGTGCTGCTGTACAAAGCGCCCCTGTCGCTGCTGGCCAAGGAACGCCTGGCCACGTTGCGCGACACCAGCGATGGCTTCGAAATCGCACGCCGTGACCTGGAGCTGCGAGGCCCTGGCGAACTGCTGGGCACACGGCAGACCGGCCTTGCGGAGCTGAAGGTGGCGGACCTGATCCGCGACGCCGATCTGCTGCCACAGGTGCGCTCGACGGCCGAGCAGCTGCTGCGGGACAATGCCGATTGCGTCGCACCGCTGCGGCTGCGCTGGATAGGGACTGCAGAAGAATATGGCCGCGTCGGCTAACGAAGGATTCCACGGACTGCCGGGCGCGCCGCTGCTGCGTCGCCTGCGCAACTATGCCCTGCTCACGCGACTCAATCGCCCCATCGGCATCGGCCTGCTGCTGTGGCCCACGCTGTGGGCATTGTGGGTCGCGGCGCGCATGCTGCCGGATGCCCCCCGGCTGCCAGCCACGAGGCTGCTGCTGGTATTCATCGCCGGCACAGTGGTGATGCGCTCCGCAGGCTGCGTCATCAACGATTTTGCCGACCGCGACATCGATCCGCATGTGAAACGCACCAAGGGAAGGCCGCTGGCTGCAAGGCAGCTTTCGCCTCATGAAGCACTGGCCTTGTTCGGCGTACTGGTGCTGATTGCGCTGTGGCTGGTTACGCGCCTCGATACACACACGGTGTATTTCTCGTTCATCGGCGCGGCGCTCACGGTGAGCTATCCGTTCACGAAACGCTTCTTCCCCCTGCCGCAGTTCTATCTTGGCGCAGCCTTCGGCTGGGCCGTGCCGATGGCCTTCGTCGCCACCCTGGGCGACGTGCCACGCAGCGGCTGGCTGATGTTCATCGTCACCCTGCTGTGGGCCGGCATCTACGACACCCAATATGCCATGGTCGATCGCGACGACGACCTGAAGCTCGGTGTGCAGTCCACCGCCATCGCTTTTGGCGACATGGACAAGCTGCTGATCGGCGTCATGCAGCTGATGGTGCTGGTCGGACTATTTCTGATCGGCCGCTCGCTCAGCCTGACCTGGCCTTTCCATCTGTCGCTGCTTGTGGCTGGCATGTTGTTCGTCTGGCAGCAATGGCTGATCCGCGATCGCAATCGCGATGGTTGCTTCCGGGCATTCCTCAACAACAACTGGGTCGGCCTGGTGGTGCTGCTGGGCATCGTCGCTTCCTGACCTGCAGGAAATCGGCGCGAAAAGAAGACGGCGGGTGTTGCCACCCGACGCTTTCGTACCGGGCAAGTTCGGTGCGATCCATCAGCTGCACCTGCAGCAGGCCGGCTTGACAGGATACAGGCCGCCACGTGAGTCTCAGGCGCAGGGGGAGCAATGACGACCAGAAGAAGATTCCTGCAGGCCACTGCTGGTGCCGCACTGCCGGTTTCAATGCACAGCCTCGCCGCTGCCGCGATTTCGCCGCAGCGACCGCCGCAATTTCGCGCTGTAGTGGTGGGCTCACAGCCCGACGCAATTTCTTTCGGGCAACACTTCGCCGCGGGCGGGACGCCCGTGCATGCGCTGGCTGAGGACGAGATCACTTCTCTGTGGCTGGGCACCATACGCCCCCTCTGGCTGGCGGGCCCGGTAGCCATTGCAGGCGTCACTCAGCCTGCCACGCTTTTCTGCCTGGAACAGCTGGCCTGGTCGCATGGCCTGCGCGTTGCGTTTCATGCGGAGCACGTGCTGCAGGCCGATGGCAGCACCGTGCACCAGCTGCAGCGCGGTGCCGCAGCGGCGGGTGTCACGGCAACCCATCTGGCGCGCGCCGGTGCAACCTGGCCCACGCAGCTCGCACAGGCCATGGCCACGCACCGCAGACACCGCTGGGACCCGCGCTTCGGTCCCAGTCTCGCATCCCTGGAGCCCGCACTGCCGCCAGACGCGCAGTTGCTGAGTTCCTGGATCATCGCCCCGGCCTGATCGTCCCGAACCGTATTTTCCGGAGCCCGCATGCTGCCTCCCAATGTAAGCGCCGCCAATTTCAACCGCGCCCTCGCAGCGTGGCGCACCGCCGTCGGGAGTGACTGGGTCTTCACTGCAGACGCAGACGTGGCGCTGTACCGGGATGCGTACTCACCCTATTGGGATGAACCCGAAGAGCGCGTGGCCTCTGCCGCAGTCGCGCCTTCAACGCTGGAACAGGTGCAGGCCGTCGTGCGGGTGGCGAACCAGTACAAGGTGCCACTGTACGCAATCTCTACCGGTCGCAACCTCGCTTACGGGGGTTCAGCGCCGGTCTATTCAGGCAGCGTGGTACTCGATCTGAAGCGCATGAACCGGGTGCTCGAAGTGAGCGAGCGCAATGCCTATGCGCTGGTTGAGCCTGGTGTTAGCTACTTTGATCTTTACGAGCACATCACGAAGCACAACCTCGACGTGTGGATCGATCCCCCGGACCCTGGTTGGGGCAGCGTGATCGGCAACGCGCTGGACGGCGGCGGCGGCTGGACCGCCTCTCCCTTCCGCGATCACTTCGGTGCGCATTGCGGCATGGAAGTCGTGCTCGCCAGCGGCGAGGTGGTGCGCACGGGCATGGGGGCGCTGCCGGATTCCAAATCATGGCAGCACAATCGCTGGGGCTGCGGGCCATGGGTCGATGGCCTGTTCCGTCAGGGCAACATGGGCGTGGTCACCAAGATGGGCTTCCATCTGATGCCGCGGCCCGAGACCATGCAGTCCGCCACGGTCATGGTCACGCGCGCCGAAGATGTAGTGCCGCTGATCGACACGGTGAACCTGCTGGAGAACCAGCACGTGGTGAACGGCTCGACGCAGCTGTTCGGTGGCGGCGCGCAGTGGCAGGTGCAGGTGCCGATCTATGGCCCTGAAAAGGTCGTACGCGCGCAGATCGAATACTGCAGGGACAAGTTCGCGAAGATTGCCGGCAGTCGCTTCACCGAAGGCGAGCTGATCCGTACGCCACTCGATGCCGCCACACTGAATCGCGTGCGCAAGGTGAATTTCGGCGTACCGGATCTTTCCACCTTCGCGATGCTGGGTCGCAATGCGCAGAACCCCGCGCCGCCCGGCGGCAACATCGGTTTCTCGCCCATCATTCCGCGCACTGGTGAAGCGGTGCTGGAATACTCGAAGTTCTATCGTGACAACCTGGCGGCCATATCGGAAGGCGGCGCGCTGCGCTTCCAGGGTCCGGTGTTCATGACCAACTGGGACCGCACGCTGGTGGCGATGATCATGTTCCCGATCGGTCGCGACAAGGTGATGAACGCCAAGATGCGCACCGCGTTCGAAAAATGGGTAGCGCTGGCCGCAGCGCGAGGCTGGGCCGAATACCGCGCACCCGCAGCATTCCAGGACCAGGTTGCGAAAACCTATTCCTACAACAATCATTCGCTGACGCGCATGCGCGAAACCATCAAGGATGCACTGGATCCGAACGGCATCCTGTCACCGGGTCGCTATGGGGTATGGCCGAAACATCTGAGGAAAGTCTGATGCGCGCAGCAACACCGGTCATGGCAGCGCTGGGTCTGATGGCGATGGCAATGGCCGCAACAGGCGCCGAGCCCATTGCGGGCGAAGCCGTGTACCAGCGCTGGTGCGTGCATTGTCACTCCACCGGCCGCGGCAATCCGGGTACGGAATCGCTGCAGGTCAAATACAAGGGAAGTGTGCCGGCCGTGCTGCTGGAGCGAACCGACCTCACAGCAGAGGTCATCAGGGTGTTCGTTCGCCAGGGCGTGCTGTCGATGCCACCGTTTCGCAAGACCGAGATCACCGATGCGGAACTCGGCGCACTGTCCACCTGGATGGCGAGCGGCGGCGGCAAGCGCTAACGATCGGACTCGCCTCGAAGTAGCAACGGGAGCATTGCGCATGACGGATCGACGCAAATTCCTGCAGACCGCAGCAGGCATGGCCGCAGTGCCGGCGGTGGGCGCTGCAGGTCTCGCCTTGCCTGCCACCGCGGCTGGCGCGCAGGTCGCCGCACCTGCAACCTCAATCTCCGTTGTGGCGCCTTCGCGGCTGCCGCCGGGCGTCAGCCGCCCGGATTTCAACCGCGCGCTCAGCGCATGGCGCAGCGCCATCGGCGCCGATGGTGTTTTTACTTCCGATGCCGACGTTGCACTTTATCGGGACGCGTACTCGCCGTATTGGGGTGAGCCTGAAGAGCGCGTGGCCTCGGCCGCCGTCGCGCCTGCGACGCTGGAGCAGGTGCAGGCCGTGGTGCGGGTGGCGAACCAATACAAGGTGCCGCTGTACGCAATCTCTACCGGTCGCAACCTCGCTTACGGGGGCTCCGCGCCGGTGTATTCGGGCAGCGTGGTGCTGGATCTCAAACGCATGAATCGCGTGCTCGAGGTCAACGAGCGCAATGCCTATGCGCTGGTCGAGCCCGGGGTGAGCTATTTCGATCTGTACGAGCACATCACGAAGCACAACCTCGACGTGTGGATCGATCCGCCGGATCCCGGCTGGGGCAGCGTGATCGGCAACGCACTCGATGGGGGTGGCGGCTGGACGGCTTCTCCCTTCCGCGATCATTTCGGCGCGCATTGCGGCATGGAAGTGGTGCTTGCCAGCGGCGAAGTGGTACGCACCGGCATGGGCGCGCTGCCGGATTCGAAGTCGTGGCAGCACAACAGGTGGGGCTATGGACCCTGGGTCGATGGCCTGTTCCGCCAGGGCAACATGGGCGTGGTCACCAAGATGGGCTTCCATCTCATGCCGCGGCCAGAGGTGATGCAGTCCGCGGTAGTGCGCGTGCCACGCAACGAGGATGCAATCGCGTTGCTCGACACGCTGAACCTGCTGGAGAACCAGCATGTCGTGAACGGGTCAACCTCGCTGGGAGGCGTCGGTGGTGCAGCCGGCGGCAATGCAGGTGCATGGTCTCTCACGCTGCCCATCTACGGGCCCGAGAAGGTCGTGCGCGCGCAGATGGAATACTGCAGGGACAAGTTCGCGAAGATTGCCGGCAGCACCTTCACCGAAGGCGAACTGTTCCGCACGCCGCTCAGTGCCGACGCGCTCACGCGGGCACGGAAGACCAGTTTCGGCATCCCCGACCTGTCGACATTCGGCCTGCTGGGCCGCACCCATGCCGACCCTGTTCCGGCGGGCGGTCACATGGATTTCTCGCCCATACTGCCGCGCACCGGCGAGGCGCTGCTGGAGTTCGCGAAGTTCTATCGCGACAACCTGCCGAGCGTTTCCGACGGTGGCAAACTGCGTTTCCTGGGTCCGGTGTACATGACCAACTGGGACCGCACGCTGGTGGCGCTGATCATGTTCCCGGTAGGCAAAGACAAGGCGTTCAATGCCAGGATGCGCCACGCCTTCGAACAATGGGTGCAGCTCTGCGCCGACCGTGGCTGGGGCGAATACCGCACGCCCGCGGTCTTCCAGGACGCCGTGGCCAAAGTCTATTCCTACAACAACCATTCGCTGACCCGCATGCGCGAGACCATCAAGGATGCGCTGGATCCAAACGGCATTCTTTCGCCGGGTCGCTATGGGGTGTGGCCGCGGCATCTGAGGAAAAGCTGACGCGCCCGCCGCGGACTGGCCGACGATGGCGGCCTGCGTGCCGCTCCAGGACTGGCTCAAGCCTGCCCCTGTCATGCGGCAGCACGAGAAAGTCCGGCGTGTGCCGGACATGGTGCCTGGGCAGGTTTGCGACTGGCTGATCAGTCGCGCGCGAGGTCGACTCCAGCGCGCGGTGGTCTACGATTCCGTGGCCCGGGGCAACATGGTTCACGAGATGCGTACCAACACCATGGCGTCCTTCGACCTCGCGACGCTCGACGTGGTGCAATTGCTGCTGCAGGAACGCATGGCGCGAACCTGCAGCTACCCGCTGCAGCAGCTGGAGACGCCCATGGTGCTGCACGAAAGCGTCGGGCAACAGATCACGCCGCACTTCGATTTCATCGATGCGCAGGCCGATCTCTCGCCGGACCGGCGCATGCTGCATACCGGCTCGCCACCCACGGCTGGCGACAAATGGATCGTTACGCAGTTCATCGTCAGCAAGCAACTGCGCCCCTGAAACAGGCGCATTCTTCCGCTAACACACGTTGTAATTGCGCCACACCACTTGTCATATCCGTCATTCTGGCGTATCTATCACCGAGGAATTTTTTGCCTCAAAGAGCAGAAAGTCCGCGGTCGAGGTTTTTCAAATCAGGGGAAAGCATGAATTTCAATAAAGTGGCCTCACGGCCAAGGACTACGTACGCCTGTTCGTCACGCTGGCTGGTAGCAGCTGCCGTGGCAGCGGCAATTGGCGGAAGCGCCATCGCTGCCGAACCGGAAGAAGAGCTGCAGGAAGTCACTGTCACCGGTTCGCGCATCGTGCGCCGTGACCTGAATGCGCCGAGCCCGATCGTCACCGTCTCGACCGAAGAGTTCGAGAACACGGCGACGACCAGCGTCGAGTCGGTGCTGAACAAACTGCCGCAGTTCACGCCCGGAGGCACGCAGTTCGTCTCGGGCGCACAGTCCGGCCCCACCTCCACGCCCGGCGCCGCCACGCTGAACCTGCGCGGCCTCGGTGCCAACCGCAACCTGGTGCTGGTCGATGGCCGCCGCCCGCAGCCGGCCAATGCCTCGCTGGTGGTCGACATCAACACCATCCCGCAATCGGCCATCCAGGGCGTGGAGGTCATCACCGGTGGTGCCTCGGCCGTATACGGCCCGGACGCCATCGCCGGCGTCACCAACTTCCTGTTGAAGAAGAACTTCCAGGGACTGGCGCTGGACGTGCAGACCGGCATGACCCAGGAAGGTGACGGCAACGACACGCGCGTCAGCGCCCTCATGGGCATGAATGGCGCCGACGGCAAGGGCAACCTGATGGTTGGCCTCGACTACACCAAGCGCGGCGGCGTGCTGGTGCGCGATCGCGACTTCTACGTCAACGGCTGGCGCGATACGGGCAATGCGGGTGGCGACTTCATCCAGCGCGCGGGCTATGTCGCGACCGGCGGCAGCGCGCCCTCGCAGGCAGCGGTCAACACCGTGCTGCCAGTGGCTGGCGTAGCGCCCTCGTCGATCTTTTACTTCAACAACGACGGCTCTGCCTTCGTGGCGCAGAACGGCATCGGCTACAACGGCCCATTCGGCCAGCTCTCGTCGGGATCGCGCATCACCTCCCGCGACGACATGGTGACCAAGCAGAACAGCGGCCTGCTGGACCAGCGTTACACCACGCAGTTCCTGTCCACTCCGATGGAGCGGCATTCGTTGTTCCTGAAGGGCGAATACGCGATCACTGACGGCCTGAATGCCTTCGTGCAGGGCAACTACACCAACTCCGTGGTCACCACGCGCGGCAACTATGCGCCCGCCGTGACGCTGTGGTCGGTGTCGATCCCGCGTGATGACGACGACGCAGTTCCAGGCCGCGTTCTGCCGGCCGAGCTGGTCACGCTGCTGAACTCGCGCACGAAGAATATTGGCACTACCGCAGCGCCGAACATCGTTTCTGCGGCGCAAGACAACTGGCAGCTTTACCAGGTTCTAAATTACTTCGGCGCACTGGAAGCCACCAACACCACCAACCTGTGGCAGATGATGGCCGGCCTCAACGGCAAGGTCGGAATCAGCGACTGGACCTGGGAATCCTACTTTGCACGCGGCACCACCAAGACCGATGCCGAGATCCCGATGCCTTCGCTGCAGCGCTACCAGCTGCTGGCGGCCGCGCCGAATTTCGGCCGCAATGCCAACCTCACGGGACCTGCAAGCCCCGGCGGTCGTGGCTATTCACTGACCTGCACCTCGGGACTGCCGGTGTTCAACGACATCACCCCGTCGGCGGACTGCCTCAAGAGCATGCAGACGCGCGGCAAGCAGCTGACCTCGCTGGAACAGGACGTGTTCGAGGCGAACATGCAGGGTCGTGGCTTCGACCTGCCTGCCGGTGAGGCGCGCTTCGCATTGGGCGTAGCGTATCGCAAGGACAAGTTCCGCTTCGATCCGAGCTATCCGGTGGAGCAGGTGCTCGACAATCCGATCGGCCTGTTCGCCTCGAACAGCACCGCCGGCGCCACCAACGTGAAGGAAATCTACGGCGAGTTGCTGGCACCGGTACTGCCCGGGCTGGAACTGGAACTGGGCTATCGCCTGTCGGACTTCAACACGGCCGGCACGGAAAGCACCTACAAGGCGCTGTTCACGTGGAAGGCGCTGGAGCAGCTGACCTTCCGTGGCGGCTACCAGGTGGCAACGCGTGCGCCGAACACGGCCGAGCTGTTTGCGGGTGCCCGCCTGGAAGTCGTTGGCTTCCCGGGTGTCGATCCCTGCTCGGCGGCCACCGACCATCTCTGGGGCAACCGCGCAGAGAACAGCAAGCGCGCGCAGGTGCAGGCGATTTGCCGCGCAATGGTCAACAAGGCACGCGGCGTGGCATTGACCGACATGACCTCGCTCTATGACACGCAAACCTTCAACACCGGCGTATCGGTGAACGGTCGCCTCATGGGTCCTGGCGCGAACGGCTTCACGCGGCAGAATCCGCCGTACTTCCCGCTCGAGATCGAGACCGAGCAGGGCAACCCGAACGTGAACCCTGAAACGGCCAAGACCTGGACCTTTGGTGCGGTGATCAACGAGCCGTTTGGCCTCAACGGCCTGACGGCGACGGTCGATGCCTACCAGATCCACATCACGGACACGATCTCGCGTCTGGGCTCGTTCACGGCCTACTACAACTGCCTCAATGCCAACGGCACCAGCAATCCGACGTACGATTTCAACAATGCGTACTGCCAGCTGATCGACCGCAATGGCGTGACGGGCGACCGCGAGAACGTGGATTCGCTGTTCCTGAACCTGGGACAGCTGAAGACACGCGGCATCGACGCTGCCATCGGCTGGCGCGGACAGATGGGCCCGGGCACCCTGTCGGCCAATACGTCGATCAACTATCTGCTCCAGTACAAGTACCAGCCTGATCCGACGGCGCCGTTCCGCGACGCCAAGGGCACGCTGGACCAGGGCGGGCAGTTCGACTACCGGTTGCTGTCGAATGTCGGCTACGCCTGGGGCGACTTCAACGTGGGCCTGCAGTGGAGCTTCCTGCCTTCGGTTGATAACTCTGCCAAGGCACTGCAGCCAGCCACCACGGTGCTCGGTACGGGTGCTTACAGCAAGTTCAACCTCAGCGCGGGCTGGAACCTGGGTTCAGTGCAGATCCGCGCCGGTATCGACAACCTGCTGAATCGGGCACCGTCGATCGTGGGTGCCAACCCGACAGTGGGCGACAGCAACAGCGACCAGACCAACCTGAACTACTACGACGGTCTGGGCCGCCGGTTCTATCTGGGCATGAAGGTCTCGCTCTGACAGGCCACTGAACCCTTTCGGGTTATCGGGCGGTGGACGTCAAGTCCACCGCCCTTTTTTTAGCGCATTGGCCGGCTGCGCACGAACTGCGTGATCAGCCACTTTTCGCCGCGCGTGGTCGGACGCCCGGCATGCAGCATGCGCAGGTCCGGTGACAGATCCGGCAGCGCATTCACGAAATAGATTCCATTGCCAGTGCTGCCCTTGACGGTGATGCCCAGCTGCGGGAAATCGGTCTCGCCACCGTCATAGGCGTCGTTCAGATAGACCAGGAAGGTGATGATGCGCTGGCCGTTGCGCGCAATTTCCGCCGCATAGTCCGTGGTCGTATTCGGATCGACAAAATCGAAGTGATTGGCGATCTCCTCGCCGGGCGAATAGTGCAGCACCGCAGGGGCTTCCATCTGCAGGGCGGGAATGCCGCAGGCTGCAGACATTCGTGCCTGCAGCAGCACATGCGCCACCTCGACCGTATCGAGCCCGAATATCGCCTGCGTGTTGTTGCGATGGGCGACCACGATGTCCTTGCGATCCACCGGATCGTAGACCCGCGCCGGCGCCAGCCGGCCGGGTGCCAGGGAGATGAAGAAACGGCACAGCTCGGGGCGCAGCAGACTGCGGAATTCGCTGACGCGCGGTTCGTCGCTGCGAATATCCGCTGGTGGCGCCTTGCGCCAGAGCGCGAGGTCTGTCGCCGCCACCAGCTGCTGCCAGTCCACGCTGGTCGCAGCAGATGAACGTTCGGCCAGTTGCCGGTCATCGCAGAGCGCGAGCAATTGCTGCTGCGCCGGCGCCCACCCTGCAGTTGCCGCGCGTCGCAGCCAATCCATGGCAGCCGCCCAGTTCGAGGGTACATTGGCGCCAAGCGCGATGATACCGGCGGCGCGCGCAGCGGCCTCACCCTCGCCTTTGTCACAGGCTTCGCCGAGAAATTCCAGGCCCGGCGCCGGCAACAACGGCGCTCGATCACCCGTCAGCAGCCGCAGCCCGAGCTGCATCGTGCATCGGGCATCGCCTGCGCCGGTACCACGCGCGAGCGCGTCTATCGCGTCATCGTGACGGCCGGCACTGTCGTGCCGGGCGGCAATGCCCAGCTCGGGATGTGGCTTGACCGGGGCGCCTGGCATACGCGATCAGTTTCTGCGCAGCGCCCGATTCAGCGCCAGCGTGGACAGCAGCAGCAGCGCCGCACCCGCATTGTGTGCGGTAGCCAGCCACAGCGGAAACCCCTGCATCACCATGCTGATGCCGATGGTCAGTTGCAGCGCGAGTGCGGCCAGCACCGCGGCGGCGGCGTAACGGCTGTTGCCTTCGCGCCGCGTGCGCCAGGTCATGATGGCCGCAAACAGCAGTGCCAGCGTGGCAACCACCGCCCCCAGCCGGTGCACGAAGTGGATGGCCACGCGCGCCGGATGATTCAGCACGCCGCCTTCATAATTGATGCCGAGCCCGCGCCACAGCACGAACGCGTCACGGAAATCTGCCTGCGGCCACCACGCAGCCTGGCATCGCGGAAAGTCAGGACAGGCCACCGCCGCATAGTTGGTGCTGGTCCAGCCACCGAGCATGATCTGGATGACCAGCGCAAGCAGCGCCACCAGGGCAACGCGCCGCAGGAAGTGCGGAGCCGGACGGACCAGTGCTGCCGCGCTGCCGCCACCCATCGCAGAGCGAGTGCCCGACCACGGGTTGGACGACTTCCGCCGCAGTGTCAGCCACAGCCACCACAGCATCGACAGTGTCGTAAGTCCGAAGATCAGGTGCAGCGTGACGATCAGTGGCTTGAGCAGCAGCGTGACCGTCCACATGCCGAGCATGCCCTGGAACATAACCAGCAGCAGCAATGCCAGCGGCAATGCCACCGGCACTTGGACGTGCCGGCGCCAGCGCAGCGCCAGTACCACGATGC
>JANPGU010000070.1:0-10787 GCA_031424095.1 Gammaproteobacteria bacterium | reverse complement strand
TAGGACTCGATGGTGGCGTCGTCCAGGTGGCGGAATCGAACCCGCGTCTGTTCACTGTGCATGAGCTCGGTGGTGCCCAGGATCACGACAGCGGCCGTGTCGAAACAGGCAGTCTGGCCTGACATCGCCCGCAATTGCTCGCGGCAGCGCGCACGGTCTCCCGGCTTGCGCAGCAGCAGGGTTTCAGGCCCGCGCTGCAGGCTCGCCACTTGATCGCTGCCGATGACGATGGCCGCGGGATGGGCTGCGGCAACGGCCCGGGCCTTGGCGAGCGCCAGGCGTATGGCCCGACCTGCCGGCGCCTCGCCCGGCAGCACATTCTCCGGTACACCGGGGGCCGCGCTGTCGAAGGGCAGCGCCAGCCGGCCCAGCAGGGCCTGGCGATGCGGCGAGGTGGAGGCCAGCAGGATGACGGGCATAGGGCATGTACCAGACTAAACAAGGACTTGCACCCCATGGGGTGCATACCTATGATACGCGCCCCATGCCTGACGACGGCTTGAAACTGTGCAATGTCGCGGTTCTCGCCGAACAGGCGCGAACGGTCACGCTTGCTGTGCCGGTCAATCGACTGGAACGCATTGCCGAGCATCTGACCAGTCGCGAAGGCATGGTGACAGGCACGGTGGCGCTGGCCATGGAAGATGGGCGCATCGTGGCCGAAGTGACGCTTGCAACAGTGCTTATAGTGCGTTGCGAGCGTTGCCTTGCGCCGATGCGGCTGCCCATCGAAACCCATTCGCGCGTGGCGCTGGTGGGCTCCGAAGAGGCGGCAGCGGCAGTTCCAGCAGAGCTGGAAACGGCGCTGGCACCAGAGGGCAGGATGCATCTGGCGGACCTGATTGAGGAAGAGGTGTTGCTGGCATTGCCAGCGGCGCCGCGCCATCCCGGACAATGTTCGGGAGAGCATGACGAGTCGGCGGATACAGAGAGTTTTGCGGAAACCGTGCAGCGACCATTCGCCGATCTGGGCGCGTTGCTGAAGCCGGGCCGATCGAAGCAGTGACTTACGGAGATATAGAGAAATGCCAGTTCAAAAGAGTCGCAAGACTCCCTCCAAGCGCGGAATGCACCGCTCGCACGACGCGGTGGCCACGCCAGCCCTGTCGATCGATCCCCAGTCCGGTGAAACGCACCTGCGTCATCGCATCACGCCCGATGGTTTCTATCGCGGCAAGCGCGTGATCGAGCCGCGCGCCGACGCTGCCGACCAGGACTGATGCCGCCTGCCGTAGCAGGCGGCATTGAGCCTCTGTGGCCTGAAGCGCATTGATGAATTCCCGAATCATCGGCACCGGTTCGTATCTTCCCGAGCGTGTTGTCCACAACACCGATCTCGAGAAGATGATGGATACCACTGACGAGTGGATCCGCGAGCGCACCGGCATCGAGCGGCGACACATCGCCGCAGACGGAGAAACCACCGTCGACATGGCCGAGCACGCCGCGCGCCGCGCCATCGAGACCGCGGGCCTCGCACCCACGGATATCGACCTGATCGTCTTCGCCACGGCGACTCCGGATCTGGTCTTCCCGAATTGCGGCACGCTGCTGCAGGCCCGCCTGGGTTGCACCGGTGCACCTGCATTCAGTGTCGAGGCCGCCTGCAGTGGCTTCATCTATGCGCTGTCCATTGCCGACAAGTTCGTGCGTGCCGGCGAAGCCAGGCGGGCACTGGTCATCGGCGCCGAAACGCTGTCGCGTATCACCGATTTCACGGATCGCACCACGGCCATCCTGTTTGCGGACGGTGCGGGCGCCGTGGTGCTCGGGCCCTCGGATGAACCGGGCATCGTATCCACCCATCTGCACGCCGATGGCAGCTACAAGGATCTGCTGTACTGCACCGGCGGCGTGTCAAAAGGCTATCCGGCAGATTCCAATGGTCGTGCCGTGATCCGCATGGCGGGTCGCGAAACCTTCAAGGTTGCCGTGAACATGCTTGGCAACTCGGTGGACGAGGTGCTGGCGAAGAACGGCCTGCCGAAGTCGGCGATCAAATGGCTGGTACCGCATCAGGCCAATATCCGCATCATCCAGGCCGTGGCGAAGAAACTCGACCTGCCGATGGACCGGGTGATCGTCACGGTCCAGGACCACGGCAATACCTCTGCCGCATCCGTGCCGCTGGCGCTCGATACCGGCGTGCGCGATGGCCGCATCAGGAAGGGCGACCTGATCCTGCTCGAGGCTTTCGGCGGCGGCTTTACCTGGGGCGCCGCGCTGGTTCGCATGTAATTCATGCGCCGCATCCGGCAGCGCCGGAAGGGTTCAATACAAACGAAAACGCCGCGCAATGCGCGGCGTTTTCGTTACCAGGGAAGCTTGACGCTTACTTGGAAACCGAACGCTGGAACATGCGGTTGATCTTCTCGTTCAGATCATTGACGCCAGCCTGCGCAGCCGCGGCATCAGCCTGGGCCTTGTTGGCGGTTGCCTGGGCGGCATCAGCCTTCGAGGAAGCCGAAGCAGCCGAAGACGAAGCAGCCGCAGCGGCATTCGCAGCCGACCTGTCTGCCTTGAGTGCAGCGACGTCGGAAGACAGCGTGCCAACCTGGGTCTTCAGGCTGTCGATGTCAGCCTGCAGCGGCTTGAGGTCGGTGCAACCAGCCAGTGCAGCAAACGCAACAACAGCGGCGATCTTGATTCCAATGGTGCTCTTCATTTTTAAATCCCCTTCAGAAAGGTCGGTGGAGTAATCCACAGCGAAATGGTCAAACAAACCGCATTGCGTGCCATCAACTTGATGCCCAATTACTGCGGGTGACTAACTTGACCATAATCACACCCGCTTCGGCAACCGCTTTTTTGTCGCTGTCGTGTGTAGGAGACAGCTTACATTCGCGCGGGATTTAGGAGTGCACTGCAATCATCTGCGACGATCCTGCAGCATTGCAGCGGCGCAGTTGCGGCCAGGCAAGCCGGTTACGCCACCACCGGGATGTGCGCCAGAACCGCATAAATACAGGCCTTTTACGCTGCAGCGATAGTCGCCCAGCCCCAGCAGCGGGCGCGCTGCCCATAACTGGTCAAGCCCCAGTGCACCATGAAAGATATCGCCGGCGGGCAGGCCGAAGCGCTGCTCCAGATCGAAGGGCGACAGCGCAAGAATGCCGACAATGCTGCGCCTGAAGTTCGGTGCGTGACGGTTGACGGTATCGATAATGAGATCGGCTGCGATCTGCCGTTCGCTCTCCCAGTGGCGTCCATCTGGCAGGGTGGGGGCGAAATGCTGGCAAAACAGGCTCGCCACGTGCATGCCAGCCGGCGCCAGCGAATCGTCCACGGTGCTGGGAATCAGCATCTCGACCACCGGTTCCCGCGACATGCCGGTCAGCCGCGCATCGGCATGGGCACGGTCCATGTAGGCAAGCGTGGGCGCGATGAGGATGCCGGAGCGGTGGATATCACTTCCTGCCGGGCCACTGCGATCGAACTGCGGCAGCTCCGACAGCGCGACGTTCATGCGGAAGCTGGCCGAGCCACAGCGATAGCGTTGCATGCGTTTGCGCACCTCGGGATCCACGTCCTCGGGCGCCAGCAGGTTCAGATAGAGAAAGCGCGGATTCACATTGGCAACAATGCGGCGCGCGCGCACCACGCGACCATCTGCCAGTTCAAGACCACATGCCTGGCCTTTCTCCACCACGATGCGTCGCACCGGCTGGTCGACCTCGATGCGCGCGCCATGCGCGGTCGCCTCGCGTGCCATTGCCTGTGTGATGGCCCCCATGCCGCCGATGGCGTGGCCCCAGATACCCGCTTTGCCGTTCACTTCGCCGAAGGCGTGATGCAGCAGTACATAGGCGCTGCCCGGTGTGTAGGGGCTGGCGTAATTGCCGACCACCGCATCAAAGCCATAGGCAGCCTTGATGCCCGGATCCTCGAACCAGCCGTCGAGCAGGTCGCCGGCGCTGCGCGTGAACAGCTCGTGCACCACGCGTTGCGTTGCCAGCGGCAGCGCGCGGAAGCGTCGGCCCACCGACAGTGCCGACCACAGGTCGCCGAAGCGGCGCAGGTCGGTGGGCGGTGTGGTTAGCAGCAGATCCTTCAGCAGCGCAACGCCGGCGTCGAGCTGTGCGGTGAAGGCGAGGTGACGCTGCGCATCGCGGGGTGAGCGCGCCGCGAGCGTGCGGCGCGTGTCGTTGCCCGTAGGGCCGATGCGCAGGCCGTGGTTGGCGCCTTCCACTACATAGTTGAGCAGCGGGCGTTCCACCACGCGCAGACCATGCTCGGCCAGCTTCAGGTCGCGGATCACCTGCGGATGCAACAGGCTCACTGTGTAGCTGGCGGTGGAGTTACGGAAGCCGGGGTGGAATTCCTCGGTGACTGCGGTGCCACCGAAGATCGGCCGTCGCTCGAACAGGGTTACCGCAAGACCGGCCTGCGCCAGGTAGGCGGCACAGGTCAGCCCGTTGTGGCCGGCGCCAATGATGGCCACGTCGAGAATCCGGTCCTGCGATTTCATGATTTGCAAACCGCGGCGGGGAGCTGTATATACTTACAGTGCACTGTATGGAAACCCAGCCACGGAAGACCCAAGCATGCCCGACACCGATCTAACACCACGCCAGACCGAGATTCTGCGGCTCATCCAGCGTGCGGTCCAGGAAACCGGCATGCCGCCCACGCGCAAGGAAATCGCCGACGAGCTCGGCTTCCGTTCGCCCAATGCTGCCGAAGAGCATCTGCGCGCACTGGCCCGCAAGGGTGTCATCTCGCTGCTGCCGGGTTCGTCCCGCGGCATCCAGCTCAAGGATTCCCTGCGCGAGCAGCCGGGCCTGCCGCTCATCGGCCGGGTGGCCGCCGGCAGTCCCATCCTGGCCGAAGAAAACATCGAAGATCATCTGTCCATCGATCCTTCCGTGTTCAACGTGCGGCCACATTACCTGCTGAAGGTGGTGGGCATGAGCATGAAAGACGCCGGCATCCTCGACGGCGACCTGGTGGCCGTGCATCGCACACCGAATGTGCGCAACCGGCAGATCATCGTCGCGCGGCTCGATAACGAAGTGACGGTCAAGCGTTACCGGCAGGAAGGCACGGTGGTCTGGCTGCTGCCCGAGAACGAAGACTTCGAACCCATCAAGGTCGATCTCAAGCAGCAGTCCATGCTGATCGAAGGCGTGGTGGTGGGAGTCATCCGGCGCGGCAAGGGCATGGGTCTGTAGGTTGCGGCGCCGGCATGGAAGAGGTCGATCTTCGCAAGGAACTTGAACAGTTCTACCGGCCCTCTGCGAAGCGCATCACCGAAGTGCAGGTGCCGCCGTTGCGCTACCTAATGATTGATGGGCACGCCGATCCATCCAGATGGAAGACGGTGATCCGTCAACCCATGAGATGAATCCATGTCCGAGTCGGTCAAACACAGGCAGCTGCAGGCGCTGCTGCAGCATCCTTCGCTGTGGCGGGGGCGGGGCGCGGCCACCGTCGCGGGTATTCCCACCGGATTTTCCGCACTCGATGCCGCACTGCCTGGCGGTGGCTGGCCGCGCTGCGGTGTGGTGGAAATCCTCACTGCCGGCAGCGGCTTTGGTGAACTGACGCTATGGGCACCGCTGGTCACGCAGCTCACCTGCGCTGAAACCGCGCGCTGGTGCGCCTTCGTCGCGCCGCCCTTCGAACCTTTTGCACCCGCCTGGAGTGCGCGCGGCGCAAGGCTTGACCGCCTGCTGGTCGTGCGTGCCCCGCAACCTCTGTGGGCGCTGGAACAGAGTCTGTTGTCCGGTGCCTGTGCCATCGGTTTTGCATGGCCACAGCGGGCCAGCATGACGCAGCTGCGCCGGCTCGCGCTGGCCGCCGAGCGTGGCGCTTCGCTGGGCGTGCTGATCCGCCCGCTGCGCGCGGCGGTGGAGCACAGCGTGGCGGTGCTGCGCATCGCACTGACACGCACGGCCACGCATCTGCGCCTGCAGCTGCTCAAGGGTCGTGGCCTGGCGCCGCGCATGATCGAACTGGCACTGCCATGAACCGCCAGCAGCAGCGGCTCGATCTGGATGCGCCGCTGCAACCGGTTGCCACGGTGCCACTGCGAGTGCGCGAAGTGGCGCTGCGCGAGTTGCCCGCGCCGGCGGCCGCACGTGAACTCTGGGCTGCCGTGCAACTGGGTGCGCTGCTGCGCACGCCGGACGAAGCCGGCAACCCCGTTTTTCCGGCGACGCTCACTGCGCTGGTGCAACGCGCGCATTCCTTCACTTCACGCGTGGTACTCGAATCTCCGGATGCCATGCTGCTGGAACTGGCCGGCAGCCAGCGACTGTTCGGCGGCCTGCCGGCATTGCTCGCCGCACTGCGGGCGGCGTTTCCGCGTCCGCTGCAGCTGGCCATGGCGCCCACACCGCTGGCTGCGGTGCTGCTGGCGCGCGCCGGACGCAATTGCTGCATCACCACCCCCGCACGGCTGCAGGGGCGCCTTGCGCCGCTGCGGCTGTCGTATCTGCACTGGCCGGAAGAAGAGCTGCGGCGTCTGGAAAACATGGGCGTAGCCACGCTGGGCGAACTGCTGCGCCTGCCGCGCGCCGGGCTCGCGCGGCGCATCGGTCCCGAACGCCTGCGGCAGCTCGACCGGCTTACCGGTGTGCGGGCCGATCCGCGGGTTGCCATCCCGCAGCCGGAGCGCTTCACGCAACGCGTCGATCCCGACCATGAGACCGTGGATCGCGAACGCCTGGTGGGCACGTTGCAGCCCGTGCTCGACCGGCTCGAGGATTTCCTGCGTGCCCGTCAGCGCGGCATCCTGGCGCTGCGCCTGACGCTGCACTTCCGCCGTGCGCAAGCCATGCCCTGCATCCTGCGCTGCGTGGTGCCCGAATACCGGGCGGCCCGTTTTGCAGCATTGCTGGTCGCCCGACTCGAGGCCCTTGCGCTGCCCGAGCCGGTGCAGCGCATGGAGCTGGTCGCGGGTCGGCTGCAGCGTTTCGTCGCCGCCAGCGACGAGCTGTGGACGCCTGGCGAGCATGGCGGCAGCGCTGCGGCGGCACAGTCACCCGAGTTCCTGCAGACGTTGATGGCGCGGCTCGGTGAACGCGCAGTCCATGGACTCGCGACGGTGGCCGAACACCGTCCCGAGCGGCAATGGCGGATCTGCTGGCCCATGGCAGCGGGCGTCGATGCAGCGGCTTCCACGGCCGCCACACAGCGGCCGCTGGGCCTGATCGCAACCCCGCTGCAGCTCGATGCAATCTGCGATGCCGCCGGCCGTGTGCGGCGACTGCTGCACGCGGGGCATGATCTTGCGCTGGTCAGCGGGCCGGAGCGCATCGAATCCGGCTGGTGGGATGGCGCCGATGTGGCGCGCGATTACTACGTCGCCCGCGCCGACGATGGTGCGCAGTGGTGGATATTCCGTGAATGCGCGGAGCCGCGCCGCTGGTTCGTGCATGGATGCTTCACCTGATGGCGGCGAGGAAGCCGCGGCCGTGCTTCCCGCCGATTACGCCGAGCTGCACTGTCTCAGCAACTTCAGTTTCCTGCGTGGCGCTTCGCATGCGCGCGAACTGATCGGGCGTGCGCAGGCGCTGGGTTATCGCGCGCTGGCGCTCACCGATGAATGTTCCATGGCGGGGGTGGTGCGCGCGCACATGGCGGCCAGGGAAGCGCAGCTGGCGCTGATCATCGGCGCCGAGTTCACGCTCAGCTGTGGCTTGAAGCTGGTCGCCCTTGCCACCACCCGCCGTGGTTATGGACAGATCTGCCAGTTGATCACGCGCGGCCGGCGTGCAGCGCCCAAGGGTTCGTACCAGCTGTCACGTGAGGATCTCGCTGCCTGCGTTCCCGCTCCCGACTCTGCGGCAGCGGCCGATTGCCTGCTGATCTGGCGCCCGGATGTGGACGCAACGATGGACGCCAGCGAGCAGCAGGGGCGCTGGCTGGCCGGGCGATACACCGGCGCGCTGTGGCTGGGCGTGAGCCTGCTGCGTTCCGGGCGCGATGCCGCGCTGCTGCGCGAATCCATGCAGCTTGCGGCGCGCCTTGGCATTGCCTGCGTAGCCTGCGGTGATGTGCACATGCACGCGGCCGCGCGTCGACCGCTGCAGGATACGCTCACCGCCATCCGTCACGCCATACCGCTGCAGCAGGCCGGTCACCGGCTGTTTCCCAATGGCGAACGGCATCTGCGCACGCGGCAGGAACTCACGCGCCTTTATCCCGCAGCACTGCTGCAGCAGAGCGTGGCAATTGCCGCACGCTGCCACTTCTCGCTGGATGAACTGCGCTACCAGTATCCGCATGAGATCGTGCCCACAGGCGAAACGCCCGCTGCCTACCTGCGCCGTCTGACTGAAGACGGCGCCGCCGAACGCTGGCCACATGGCGTGCCGGATTCCGTGCGTGCACTGATCGACAAGGAACTGGCAATCATCGCGGCGCTGAAATACGAGCCGTTCTTCCTGACCGTTTACGACATCGTCCGCTATGCGCGCGGCGAGAAGATCCTGTGTCAGGGCCGCGGTTCAGCCGCCAATTCCATCGTCTGCTATTGCCTCAAGGTAACAGCAGTGGGTCCCGACCAGCTCAGCATGCTGTTCGAACGCTTCGTCTCGAAGGAACGCGATGAGCCGCCCGATATCGACGTGGATTTTGAAAACGCGCGCCGCGAAGAAGTCATCCAGTACATCTACAGAAAATACAGCCGTGAGCGCGCGGCACTGGCGGCCACCGTCATCACCTACAGCGCGCGCAGCGCCGTGCGCGATCTGGTGCGGGTGCTGGATATCGACGCCGCCACGCAAACAGCGCTGCTCAATGCCCTGCGCGGCTGGCATGGCCACCAGGTCGATGTGGACAAGCTGCGCGCCGCCGGCGTCGATCTGCAGGCACCGCAGGTGGTGCTGCTGTTGCGGCTTGCCGCAGACCTGGTGGGCTTCCCCCGGCATCTGTCGCAGCATGTCGGCGGCTTCGTGATCTCCGAAGGGCCGCTGGCGGAGCTGGTGCCGGTGGAAAATGCCGCCATGCCCGAGCGCACGGTCATCCAGTGGGATAAA
The DNA here is from genome assembly GCA_031424095.1 of Gammaproteobacteria bacterium. Taxonomy (GTDB): domain Bacteria; phylum Pseudomonadota; class Gammaproteobacteria; order Steroidobacterales; family Steroidobacteraceae; genus ZC4RG30. The sequence goes on along the minus strand of JANPGU010000070.1, from coordinate 1,803 downwards.
GACGATCTGGAAGACCTGAAACTGCTGAAGGTGGACGTGCTGGCGCTGGGCATGCTCACTGCGATCCGCAAGAGCTTCGACCTGATTGCGGATTTCCATGCGACCACACGCCTGGAGCTGGCAGACATCCGGCCTGATGATCCGGCCGTGTACGACATGATCTGCAAAGCCGACACCATCGGCGTGTTCCAGATCGAATCCCGCGCGCAGATGTCGATGCTGCCGCGCCTGCGGCCGCGCATCTACTACGACCTGGTGATCGAAGTGGCCATCGTCAGGCCCGGCCCGATCCAGGGAAACATGGTTCATCCCTATCTGCGTGGTCGCAGCGATCCGGCGCTGGTCACCTACCCGAAGGAAGCACTGCGCCCGGTGCTGGAACGCACCTGCGGCGTACCGATTTTCCAGGAACAGGTGATGCAGATCGCGATGGTGGCCGCGGGCTTCACCCCCGGCGAAGCGGACCAGCTGCGCCGCGCAATGGCAGCGTGGAAAAGACGCGGCGGCATGGAACGCTTTGAACAGAAACTGCTCGATGGCATGCGCAGTCGCGGTTACACCGACGCCTTTGCGCAGCAGATCATCGAGCAGATCCGCGGCTTCTCCGATTACGGCTTTCCCGAGGCCCATGCCGCAAGCTTCGCATTGCTGGCCTATGTATCGTCCTGGCTGAAACATCACCATCCGGCGGCATTCACCGCGGCGCTGCTCAACAGCCAGCCGATGGGCTTCTACCAGCCGGCGCAACTGCTGCGTGATCTGCGCGATCACAAGGTCGAGGTGCGGCCGGTGGATGCACGGGTCAGCGATGTCGACTGCACGCTGGAGCCCGGCGCTGGCGGCCAGCCGGCGCTGCGACTGGGTCTGGCCTGTGTGCGTTCGCTCAACCATGCCGCACGCGAACGCATCATGGCGGCGCGACGCATGGCGCCGTTCGACAGCTTCAGGGATCTGGGTGATCGGGCGCAGCTGTCGCGCCGCGACATGGAAGCGCTGGCCGCAGCCGGTGCGCTGGCCGGCTTCGATGAGCATCGCCATCTGGCCTTCTGGCGCGTGGCCGGCTACCTGCCGCGGCTGCCCACCGCACCGGATGCCGTGCACGAAGGTGCGCAGCCGCTGCTGCGGTTACCCACCGAGGCCGAGAACATCTTCGCCGACTATGGCGCGCTCGGCTTCACGCTGGGCCGGCATCCACTGGCGCTGCTGCGCGCACGGCTGGCGGCGGCCAGCGTGCTCAATGCCGAGCAGCTGCAGGAGCAGGCGAATGGTGCCGAGGTGCGGGTGGCGGGACTGGTCACCACGCGCCAGCGGCCGCAGACCGCCAGTGGCGTCACCTTCGTCACGCTGGAAGACGAATCCGGCCAGATCAATGTGCTGGTGTGGCGCAAGCTCGGCAAGCAGCGCAATGGCGTGCTGGTGGGCGCGCGACTGATGGAGGTGCGCGGCGAACTGCAGCGCGAATCAGGCGTGACCCATGTGATCGCCCGCGATCTCATCGACCGCACGCCGCTGATCGGCGCGCTGCAGTTCGACAGCCACGATTTTCACTGAACCCGCAGGCGGTAATGCAGCAGCCGCTTGCTGTCCGTGGTGCTGGTGAGCTGCAGCCATTCGCCGCTGGCCGAATACCAAAGGTCGATGCCGATCTTGTCACCCTGCAGGCGATGGCGCAGAGCGCGCACCGGCGCGCCGCGCACCTGGATGGTTTCCTCGCCCAGCAGCTCGAAGCGCACCTTGTCGATGCTGCCGGTCTGGGGATTCAGCAGTTCCCGGCGTAGCAGCAGCCGCGCCGGATCCCAGTAG
>JANPGU010000069.1:0-22729 GCA_031424095.1 Gammaproteobacteria bacterium | reverse complement strand
GGTAGCGGGTCGACTTGACCGGCGATCGATCCAGCCATGGGACCAGGATCAGCACCACCAGCGAACTGGCCATTGCGAGCGCACCCATGCCCGGATTCGGGATCGCGCGCAGGATGGCGTAGAACGGCGTGAAGTACCAGGACGGCGCAATGTGCTCGGGCGTCGACAGAGCGTTCGCCGGTTCGAAATTCGGTGTCTCCAGGAACAGCCCGCCGAAGGTCGGCACGAAGAACACCACGATGGCAAAGGCCACCAGGAACAGGCCGACGCCGACCAGATCCTTAACCGTGTAATAAGGATGGAAAGGAATGCCGTCCAGCGGCTTGCCATCCGGCCCGAGCTTTTCCTTGATCTCGATGCCATCGGGATTGTTGGATCCATTCTGCCGCAGGGCCACGAGATGGAGCGCCACCAGCAGCAGCAGCACCAGCGGCACCGCCGCTACATGCAGGGAGAAGAAGCGGTTCAGCGTCGCATCGGCGATGCCGTAGTCGCCACGGATCCATTCCACCAGGCCAGGACCAATCACGGGAATCGTGCCGAAGATGTTCACGATCACCTGCGCGCCCCAGAACGACATGTTGCCCCAGGGCAGCACATAACCCATGAAGGCCTCGGCCATCAGCGCCAGATACACCACCATGCCGAACAGCCACAGCAGTTCACGTGGCGCCTTGTAGGAGCCATAGAGGAAGGCACGGAACATGTGCAGGTAGACAACGATGAAGAAGAACGATGCACCGGTGGAATGCATGTAGCGCAGCAGCCATCCGAATGGCACCTCGCGCATGATGTATTCGACCGAGTCGAACGCCGTGGCTTCGCCCACCTTGTAATGCATGGTGAGGAAGATGCCGGTGACCAGCTGGATGACCAGCGCCAGCAGCGACAGCACACCGAAGTAGTACCAGAAGTTGAAGTTCTTGGGCGCGAAGTAGCCGGTCAGCTGGTCGCGCATGAACTGGTCGACGGGAAGACGCTTGTTCAGCCAGCCGAGGAAACCCGTGCGCACGGGCAGTGCATCGTTGCTGCCAGCCATTACGCAACTCCGGTGGTGGCGTCGACGCCGATGATCAGGGTGCCCTCACTCGGATACGAATAGATCGGAACCCGCAGGTTCTGGCCAGCTGGCGAGCCTTCGAACACGCGGCCTGCCAGATCGAAGCGCGACCCATGACATGGGCAGAAGAACCCGCCCGGCCAGTCGGCGCCCAGGTCGGCCATGCCTTTTTCGAAGCGCGGCTTGGGCAGGCAACCCAGATGGGTGCAGGTGCCTTCGACCACCAGGAAATCCTCGCGCACTGCACGGGTTGCGTTCTTCGCATATGCCGGCTGCTCGGATGAGCCTGAAGCCGCATCCTTCAACCTGGCATCGTGTCCGGCCAGCGATGCGACCATCTCCGGCGTGCGATGGACCACGTACATCGCCTTCTTGCGGTAGACGTAGGTAACCATCTGGCCGGCCTCGATCTTGCTCAGATCGATTTCTATCGGAGCGCCCGCGGCACGCGCGCGTTCCGAGGGGCTCCACGACGCAACGAAAGGCACCGCGGCAAAAGCCGCGCCAATCGCACCGGTGGCCACTGTGGCGAAAATAAGGAAACCGCGCCGGTCCTGATCGACTTCGGCGGGAGGTGCGGAATGATCGCTCATTATGCTTTGCGGGACTCTTGCTGCTGTTCTGGTGCCCGGGCCGCGCTGGCATTGAGACTTCGCGGATCGGACAGCGAGGCATTATACACTATGGATAAATGGCCTATGGCCCGGTATCCCTGAAATGGCTAGCAGCACTCTACGTCGGAATGCGATTTTCCTGGCCGGATCGGTACTGGCCGGGCTTGCCATCGCGTTCCTCATCAATCGCCTGTGGCCGGATGTCACCCACGTTGCTGCTGCGTCGGTAGCGGTGGAACCGGCGCCGGGGCCATCCATTGCCGAAGTCACGCCAGCGGCCACTGCTGCCGGTGACAGCACTGGCACCATAAATACCGCACCGCCTGCAACGCCGTTCTCCGACGCCACGGCAGATGTATTGCTGGCATCGGATTCGATCGGCAGTCTGGCGCCCGCCGTGCGCGCCAGCTCGCCAGCCGTGGTCAGCGTCTATACGCAGCGCACCGTGCGACTGCCCGGCTTCGAACTGGAACAACTGCCCGGCGGTTCGATACGGCCGCGTTCACGCGAAGGAATCCAGCGTGGCCTGGGGTCCGGCGTGATCATCGATGCGCAGGGCCACATCGTGACCAACCATCATGTGATCGAGGGCTCGGATCAGATCAACGTGCGGCTGGCGGATGGCCGGACTGCAGCGGCGCGCGTGGTGGGACGCGATCCGGATACCGATCTTGCGGTATTGAAGATCGACCTGCCGAAGCTGCCGGTGATGACGCTGGGCCGCTCGGATCGTGTAGCAGTAGGCGACGTGGTGCTCGCCATCGGCAATCCGCTGGAACTGCTGCAGACCGTCACGCACGGCATCGTCAGCGCCACCGGCCGCAGCGGACTCGGCGTGGCGCTGCTGGAGAATTTCATCCAGACCGACGCGGCCATCAATGCGGGCAACTCGGGCGGCGCGCTGGTCAATGCGCGCGGCGAACTGATCGGCATCAATACCGCGGTGCTTGGCAAGAACCAGGGCGCCGAGGGCCTCGGCGTTGCGATCCCGGTGGATCTGGTGCGCGGCGTGATGCGCGAAATCCTGCTGCATGGACGTGTGATCCGCGGCTGGATCGGCATCGATCCGGTGGATATTCCGGCAGACACTTCCGCGGAATTGCTGCAGCAGAATGGACTCGCGCATGCTGGCGTCGCGATCCGCAGCGTGGCGCAGAATTCCCCTGCGCAGCGGGCCGGGCTCGCCCGTCCCGACATGATCGAGACCATCGACGGTCAGCGCGTGCGCAGCGCCAAGGACACCCTCGCCCGCATCGCCAGCCGCAAACCCGGCGCCACCGTGAAGATCACCGGCATGCGCCGCCAGCAGTCCTTCATGCTGGATATCAAGGTGGTCGAGACCCCGGACCAGCCCGCGAAGTAAGGCCCGCAGCGTTACTTCGGCAGGCGCCGGATCTCTGCGCCGAGCTGCGCGAACTTCTCCTCGATCGATTCATAGCCGCGATCGATATGGTAAATGCGGTCGATCTCGGTACGGCCTTCCGCGACCAGGCCCGCGATCACGAGGCTGGCAGAGGCACGCAGGTCGGTGGCCATGACCGGCGCAGCCGTCATGCGCTGCACGCCCTTGATGATGGCGGTATTGCCTTCCAGCCTGATCTCCGCGCCCAGGCGCCGCATTTCCAGCATGTGCATGAAGCGGTTCTCGAAGATGGTCTCGATGATGGTGCCCACGCCATCGGCCACGCAGTCGAGCGCGGCGAACTGCGCCTGCATATCGGTGGGGAAAGCCGGATAGGGCGCGGTGCGCACATCCACAGAGCGCGGCCGCTTGCCCTGCATGTCGAGTTCGATCCAGTCCGTCCCCGTGCGCACCTGCGCGCCTGCTTCCTGCAGCTTGTGAAGGACGGCGTCCAGATGCTCCGGCCGCGTGTTGCGCGCCATGACGCGACCGCCGGTGATCGCGCCGGCCACCAGGAAGGTGCCGGTTTCGATGCGGTCCGGCTGCACTTCATAGTGCGCGCCATGCAATCGCTGCACGCCCTCGATCACGATGCGGTCCGTGCCGGCGCCGCGGATCTTCGCGCCCATGGCGATCAGGAAATTCGCCAGATCCACCACTTCGGGCTCGCGTGCCGCGTTCTCCAGCACGGTTTCGCCGTCTGCCAGCACGGCGGCAGTCATGAGGTTTTCGGTGCCAGTCACCGTCACGGTATCCAGCACCAGGTGCGTGCCCTTCAGACGTCCGGCGCGGGCGCGGATATAGCCATTCTCGATATGGATCTCGGCGCCCATGGCCTGCAGGCCGGCGACATGGATGTTCACCGGCCGGGCGCCGATGGCGCAGCCGCCGGGCAGCGACACATCGGCCTGGCCGAAGCGTGCGAGCAATGGTCCCAACACCAGTATCGAGGCCCGCATCGTCTTCACGAGCTCATACGGCGCGATGAAATCGTGGATCCCCCTTGGATCCACCTCGAACCGATTGCGCTCACCCACCGTCACGGCCACGCCCATGCGACCCAGCAGCTGGATCATGGTCGTGACGTCCTGCAGATGCGGGACATTGCCAATGGACACGGGCTCTTCCGCCAGCAGCGTGGCCGCCAGGATCGGCAGCGCCGCATTCTTGGCGCCGGAGATCCGCACTTCTCCATTCAGGCGGTGTCCGCCCGTGATCAGCAGCTTGTCCATGGCGTCAGTGGCTCCGCGCCGTGAGTTCGTCGGGCGTCAGCGTTTCCAGCTGCAGGGCGTGGATCTCACCACCCATGCGATCGCCCAATGCCTTGTAGACCAGCTGGTGCCGCTGCAGCGGCCGCTTGCCGGCAAAGTCCGGACTTACCACGGTTGCTTCGAAATGCACGTTATCGCCTGATTTCACGCTGACCTGCGAACCGGGCAGCGCAGCGTGGATCAGTTCCTCGATCTGTTTCGGATTCATTGACGGCCTGTGTGGCTGGAGGGCGCGCCGGCGGGGGCACGGGCGGGGAAAGCGCGCAGTTTAAGCTATGATCCCGTTAACTTCTGCCTGCAGATAACCAAGCACTGATTGCCATGAACAGCCCGCGTAGCAACACCGCGCTGATTGCCGCCGGGCGGCGGGCCCTGGGCATCGAAGCCCAGGCCATCATTGCCCTGCAGGATCGCGTCGACGCGAGTTTTGTGAGGGCCTGCGAGCTGTGTCTGGCCGTCAGCGGCCGGGTGGTGGTCACCGGGCTTGGCAAGTCCGGGCACATCGCACACAAGATCGCGGCGACACTGGCCAGCACCGGCACGCCCGCACAGTTCCTGCATGCGGCCGAGGCCAGCCACGGCGATCTGGGCATCGTTGCCAGCGGCGACAGCGTGCTGGCGATCTCCTATTCCGGCGAGACACCCGAGCTGCTGCAGCTGCTGCCGTACCTGCGACGGCTCGCGGTGCCGGTCATCGCGATGACCGGCAACATCGCCTCCACCCTGGCGCGCGCAGCCAGCGTGCATCTGGATGTCAGCGTCAGCGAGGAAGCCTGCCCGCTCAACCTGGCACCAACCGCAAGCACCACCGCCGCGCTGGCGATGGGCGATGCACTGGCCACTGCGCTGCTCGAGGCACGCGGTTTCACCGCGGACGATTTCGCCCGCTCGCATCCGGGTGGCGTCCTCGGCCGCAAGCTGCTGCTGCACGTCAGCGATGTCATGCGTCGCGACGCGGACATGCCGCAGGTTGCCGCCACGGTGTCGCTGGAACTGGGCCTGGTGGAGATGAGCCGCAAGGGCCTGGGCCTCACTGCGGTCACCGATGCTGCCGGCGTTCTGATCGGCGTGTTCACCGATGGCGACCTGCGCCGCGCGCTGGATCGCGGTGTGGATCTGCGCAGCACCACCATCGATGCGGTCATGACGCGCAATCCGCGCACGGTCCAGCCCGGGCACCTGGCGGTCGATGCCGTCAACACGATGCAGGAGCATCACGTCACCGCGTTGCTGGTTGTCGATGCACGGGACCGGCTGATCGGCGCGCTGAACATCCACGATCTGCTGCGCGCCGGAGTGATGTGATGGAAAAGCCTCCTGCCCGACTGACCACCCGCATTGCGCGCCGGCTGGAGCTGCTGATCCTCGATGTTGACGGCGTGCTCACCGATGGCAGCCTGTGGTTCGGTGCACGCGGCGAGCAGCTGAAACGCTTTCATGTGCGAGACGGCCACGGCATCAAGCTGCTCGCGGCCGCAGGCGTGCAGGTTGCCGTGATCTCAGGCCGCAGCTCCACTGCGGTCGGCGCGCGTTGCCGCGAACTGGGCATCCGCCAGCTGCAGCAGGGCGTGAAAGACAAGAGCATGGCGCTGGACAAGCTGCTGCGACGCAATTCGCTGCTTGAATCGCAGGTGGCCTGCGTGGGGGACGACACCACGGATATTCCGCTGTTCGTGCGCGTCGCTTTCGCCGTCGCGGTGCGCGATGCCCATCCGCTCGCGGCGCGTGCGGCACATTGCCGCACCACCCTGCCAGGTGGTCATGGCGCGGTGCGTGAAGTCTGCGACTGGCTGCTGGCGGCGAGAAGCGGAACATGAAGAAGACGTATCTGCTGTGGGCAGTCTTTGTGATCGCAGTGGCGGCGCTAATGGCATGGCTGGCAGGAGCGGGTCGACCCGCTGCCCAGGTGGCCGGCGCCGCAGCAGAAAACTTGGACTCCGCGTATGACTACGACGCACGCGATGTGGTCGTGCGCCAGATGGGGCCCGACGGCGCCCTGCAATATGAGGTCGAGGCCAAACAGGTTACGCAGCAGCCTCGCAACGGCCGGATCACGGCCAGCGAACTGGTCATGCATCATGACCCCGCGGGCACCACGCCCGGCGGGCCCCGGCGCTGGACACTTACCGCCGAGCGCGCCGATCTGCCCGAACAAGGCGATGTCGTTTCCCTGCTGGGCAAGGTGCGCGCGCAGGGCAGGCTGCAGGAAGCGCAGGCCCCGGTGAAGCTGGTCACCGAACAACTCGACTACAACCTCACCGCGCAGAGCCTGGCCAGTGACCAGACCGTGCAGATGACCTGGGCAGGCGGCACCATCAGCGGCCGCAAGCTCAGGGCGAATATCAAGAGTGGCGACGTGGCGCTAGAATCGGAGGTCCATGGCACCCTTGCACCCTGACCGCCGCCGGCGCGGAAATTTACCCGCATTGCTGGCCGCAACCACCCTCGTGGCCCTGCTGCCGGGACATGCGGCCAATGCCGACCGCAGTGGCATCCTGATCGACGGCAAGAACCTGAAGCTGAATCTCAATGCCGGCACCAGGTCGCTGGAAGATCTGACGCTGCGCCAGGGCAGCACGCTCATTCGCGCCAGGCAGGGCAGCGGACGGGAAGAGGGAACGGATGACAGCACCTGGGATGTGAAAGGCGAGGTGCACATCGAATTCAACGGCACCGTGCTGGACGCCGATGCGGCCACGGTCAAGTTCGTGGACAACCGCCTGAAGACAGTGCACGTGCAGGGAGCACCGTCGCGGTTCTCCCAGCCCCTGAAGACCGGTGATCGCGTGGTGAAAGGTCGCGCCGCCGTCATCGATTACGACACCGCGACGGCGCTGGTGCAGTTCAGTGGCGGCACGCAGTTCGAAGATGGCCGCAACCAGATCACCACCGAGAAGCTCACGTACAACATCAACGACAGCTCCGTGTCCACCAGCCAGAGCCGTTCGCAGGCCGTCATCCAGCCGGGTTCGCGCGTGCCCACACCTAAGATTCCGGAACGGAAGACGGCCCAATGACCCAGTCCGTGCTGCGCGCCTCGCATCTGCGCAAGAGTTACCGTGGTCGCTGCGTGGTCGAGGATCTCTCGCTGCAGGTCGAATCCGGCGAAATCGTCGGCTTGCTCGGACCCAACGGCGCTGGCAAGACCACGTCGTTCTACATGATCGTGGGCCTGGTGAGCGCCGACGCGGGCAGCATCACGCTGAACGATGCCGACATCACCGGCCTGCCCATGCACCAGCGCGCGCGGCTGGGGCTCGGCTATCTGCCGCAGGAAGCGTCGGTGTTCCGGCGCCTGTCGGTGGAGCACAACATCCTGGCCATCCTTGAAACGCGCTCGGACCTCGACGCCGCCGGGCGCAGTGCGCAGCTGGAACAGATTCTGGAAGAACTGCACATTGGTCACGTTCGCAAGAGTCTGGGCATGGCATTGTCTGGCGGTGAACGACGCCGCGTTGAAATTGCCCGTGCGCTGGCTGCCTCGCCACGCTTCATCCTGCTGGATGAGCCGTTTGCCGGCGTCGACCCGATTTCAGTGATTGACATCCAGAAAATCGTCACCGATCTGGCGGCGCGCGGCATCGGGGTGCTGATCACGGACCACAACGTGCGCGAAACCCTCGGCGTGTGCAATCGTGCCTGCATCGTGGATCGTGGCACCGTGATTGCTTCCGGCAACGCGGCGGAAATCCTTGCCAACGAGCGGGTTCGCGAAGTGTATCTGGGCCAGAATTTCCGCATGTAATGATGTTAAAAGCTTCCCTGCAGCTTCGCCTTGGCCAGCAGCTGACAATGACTCCGCAGCTGCAGCAGGCGATCAGGCTGCTGCAGCTGCCCTCGCTGGAACTGCAGGCGCATATCCGCGAGCTGCTCGAAACCAATGTCATGCTCGAGGCGGAAGACGATGCCGAAGGCACGGCGAGCTTCGAGGCGCTTGGCGCCGGGCCCAATGACCATGAACTGCCTCCTGACGGCGCTGATCCGGCTTCGACCGCCAGTGCCGGCGATGGCGACAGCGAACCCAGCGTAGAAATCGTCGATGACAGCTGGAATGAAACCTCGGCAGCGCCCGGCGACACGCCGTGGAATGGCGACGACGACGAGCGGCAGCAGGACTACCAGGACGGCCGCGGTGAATCGCTGCACACGCACCTGCAGTGGCAGCTGGAAATGGCGCGCCTGGGCGAACGTGAACGCACCATCGGCCGCGCGATCATCGACGCCGTCAGTGACGACGGCTACCTCACCGAACCCTTCGATGCGATCGCCGCAACGCTGAAGCCCGAGATCCAGGCCAGCGACGAGGAAATCGCCGAGATCCTGCAAGTCGTGCAGAGCTTCGATCCGCTGGGCGTGGCGGCGCGCAATGTCGGTGAATGCATCGGCCTGCAGCTGCGCGCACTGGCGCCGGATACCGCGGGTCTCGCCACGGCGCTTGCCATTGCCCGCGATCGCCTCGATCTGGTCGCGCAGCGCGAACTGCTCACGCTGCGGCGCGAACTGCGCGTCACGGAAGAAGAACTGGAACAGGCTCTGCTGCTGATCCGCGGCTGCCACCCGCGACCGGGTTCGCAGATCAGCACGGCGGCAGCGGAATACGTGGTGCCGGATGTGTTCGTGCGGCGCTCGGCCAATGGCTGGACAGTTGAAATGAACTCCGCCACCCTGCCCAAGGTGCGCATCAACGAGAGCTACGCCAGCCTCATCGGCCGCAATGCCGGCCATGCCACGATGCGCACGCAGCTGCAGGAGGCGCGCTGGCTGCTGAAGAGCCTGGAGATCCGCCACGACACGCTGCTGAAGGTGGCGCGGTCGATCGTGGAACGACAGCACGAATTCCTGGACCATGGCGAAGAGCGCATGCGGCCGATGATCCTGCGGGACATTGCAGAAGCCATTGGGATGCACGAATCCACAATATCGCGCGTCACTTCCGGCAAGTATATGCACACCTCCCGCGGCGTGTTCGAGCTGCGCTATTTCTTCTCCAGCCAGGTCGAAAGCGCGGATGGCTCGGGCACCTCCTCCACCGCGATCCGCGCCAAGATCCGCAAGCTGATCCGCGAGGAGGCCTCCGAGGCGCCCCTCAGCGACAGCCGCATCGCAGAAATCCTCTCGAAGGAAGGTATTCCAGTTGCCAGACGCACGGTCGCGAAGTACCGTGAATCCATGGGCATTGCGCCGTCCAATGAACGCAAGCGAACCCATTCTTGAGTAGCGCCCCAGGAGGCCAACCATGCAGCTCAAAGTCACCGGCCATCACGTTGAAATCACCGAATCGATGCGTGCCTACGTTGAAAAACGTCTGGATCGCGTCAAACGCCATTTCGACCATGTCATCGACGTCAATGTCCTGATGTCCGTCGACAAGCTGCAGCACAAGGCCGAGGCAACCGTGCACGTCAGCGGCAACAACCTGCACGCCGATGCGATCGACACCGACATGTATGCCGCCATCGACGCGCTGGTCGACAAGCTCGACCGCAGCGTCATCAAGCACAAGGAAAAGCAGCGCGACCATCACGCCAGCGAGGGTCGGCGCGCCGCTCGTCAGTGAGCCGCGCAACGCCTTAAGTAAAGCATGCGGCTGATACTGGTCAGTGGGCTGTCCGGCTCCGGCAAGAGCGTGGCCCTGCACATGCTGGAAGACCTCGACTATTACTGCGTCGACAACATCCCGGCAGCACTGCTCAAAGCCTTCGTCTCGCATACCCTGCGCAGTTCCGACCACCAGTATCAGCGCGTTGCAGTCGGTCTGGATGCTCGCAATACACGCGCCGAGATCGCCACGGTCCCGGCGCTGATCAGCGAACTCAAGGCATCCGGCATTCCCTGCCAGGTGCTGTTTCTCACCTCGTCGGATGAATCGCTGCTGCGGCGCTTCGCCGAAACGCGCCGCAAGCATCCGCTCAGCCGGGGCAGCGAAGGGCTGCGCGAGGCCATCGCGCTGGAACGCAGCCTGCTCGACCCGGTGGTGCAGGCGGCGGACCTCATCATCGACTCCTCGAACACCGGCGTGCACGAATTGCGCGACCTGATCCGCAAGCGCGTCGAAGACAGCCGGCAGTCGCGGCTGTCGATCCTGTTCGAATCCTTCGGCTTCAAATACGGCATTCCCGGCGATGCGGACTTCGTCTTCGATGCGCGCTCGCTGCCCAATCCGTATTGGGAACCCGCCCTGCGTGCGCTGAACGGGCGGGATCCCGAAGTGGCGCGCTACCTGGAAAGCAGTTCGGGCGTCGCCAGCCTGCGGGCTGATATCACCGGCTTCGTGGCAGCACGCATTCCGGAGTTCCTCGCCACCAACCGGCGCTACATGACGGTGGCCATCGGCTGCACAGGCGGGCAGCACCGCTCCGTTTATCTGGTGGAGCAGATTGCCGCCGAGTTCGCGCAGCGGCACCCGGACATCTCGGTGCGTCATTCCGGTCTGGCGGACACGGCCATCGTCCAGCTCGACAAGCCAGCCCGCGCCGGCCGCTGATTTGTTGCTGCAACGCTATGAGCAGGCGGTGCTCGCCGAGGGGCGAGTTGCGGATCCGGAACAGCGGGCCATTGCGCAGCGATTTGACGCACTCGAACGCTGCCTGCTGTCGCAGCCGACGCCGGGACTGCTGCTGCGTTTGATCACGCGGCTGCGATCCGAACGCAATTATCCGGTTAGCTGTCGCGGCATCTACCTGTGGGGGCCGGTGGGTCGTGGCAAGACGTGGCTCATGGACCTGTTCCACATCGGTCTGCCACGGCACGGCGTGCGGCGCATGCACTTCGCGCATTTCATGCGCGGGATCCATTCACGCAGACGCCGCCTCGGCGGCATGGAGCGGCCGCTGGACCGGATCGCCGCGCTGCTCGCCAAGTCGGCGCGCGTGTACTGCCTGGATGAGTTCATGGTGCAGGACATCGGCGACGCCATGATCCTGCACGGCGTGCTCGACGGCCTGCTGCGTCGTGGCGTCGTGCTGGTGATCACTTCCAATACACCACCCGAGCGATTGTATGAAGGCGGCCTGCAACGCGAGCGCTTCCTGCGTGCCATCAGTCTGCTGAGCCGGCATCTGGATGTGCTGCAGATCGGCGCCGGCGTGGACTATCGCCAGCGCGAGCTGCAATCCACGCCCACCTACCTGCTGTCGGGCGACCCGGAATCCGCAGCGCGGATGCGCGCGCTGTTCCAGCGCCTTGCGGGTAACGCAGCCATCGATCGCGCGGCCACCATGGACATCGAGGATCGTCCCATTGCGACCGTATGCCATGCCGGCGGCATGGCCTGGTTCACGTTCAGCGCGCTGTGCGAAGGGCCGCGCAGCGCCGATGACTACATCGCCATCGCGCGCAGCCTGCACACGGTGTTCCTGTCGGGCGTGCCGCTGTTCGACGGTGGCAACGATGATCCGGCGCGCCGCTTCATCGCGCTGATCGATGAGTTCTATGACCAACGCGTGCGGCTGGTGATTGCAGCTGCAGCGCAGCCGGAACAGCTTTATCGCGGGGAGCGGCTGCACCAGGCTTTCGAGCGCACCAGCAGCCGGCTGATCGAGATGCGCAGCCGTGAATACCTGGCGCGCGAGCGTCAGTCCGCAGCAGCGCCGCGCATCGACCAGTAACGCCGCAGTACCTCGCCGGTAAACAGCGCCAGCGCCACCCAGATGCAGGCAAATGCCACCTGCCGCACGCCGCCGAAGGGCTCGTGAAAGACCCAGATCCCCAGCAGCAGCTGCACGGTGGGCGCGATGTATTGCAGTATTCCCAGCGCCACCATCGATACCCTTTGCGCACCGTAGGCAAACAGCACCAGGGGAATAGCGGTGACCGGTCCGCCGATGACCATCAGCAGATCATTGCGCCACAGCCCATGCAGGAATGTTCCGGTGCCGCTTGATTCGCACCACAGCAGGTACAGCGCCGCCGGTACCAGCATCACGCTGCTTTCAATCGCAAGCCCGTGCACGGCATCGAATGGCGCCAGCTTGCGCACCAGCCCGTACGTTCCGAAGGAAACCGCCAGTGCCAGTGCGACCCACGGCGGATGACCAGACTGCCAGGCCAGCAGCAACACGCCTGCGGCAGCAATGCCCAGCGCGGCACGCTGCACCCAGCCGAGCTTCTCCCGCAACAGCGCTACGGCTATCAGCACGCTGACCAGCGGCGAAATGAAATAGCCCAGGCTGGTGTCGATGACATGGCCGGACACCACCGCCCAGACGTATACGCCCCAGTTGATGGCGATCAGCACGCCCCCCAGCGCAAGCAGCCCCAGCAGCCGCGGGCGCAGCGTCCCGGCCCAGCCCAGATCGCCGCGAATGAGCAGAAACAGCCACACCGCCACTGCGCACCACAGCGACCGATGTGCCAGCACTTGCAGCGCCGGCACCGTCACCAGTTGGCTCCAGAACAGCGGAAACAGGCCCCAGATGCAAAAGGCCGCCACCGCTGCCAGAGCGCCGCGGGGCGCGGGATTACTCATCAGGTGGAGTCCGGACAGCGGAACCTGATACTTTTACGCGCCTGCACAAGCACAAGACCTTCAGGGGACTTAACGGTTGAAGACAGTCGCGGAGTTTGCCATTGGCTACGAGCAAATGCTCGATGCCAGTGGAACACCTGTCGGTGAGCTGCCTGCATTCGCCCGCGACGGCGCGGAGCTTGTGCGCATGTATCGCATGATGGTGCTGTGCCGGCTGTTCGATGCCAAAGCCATCAACCTGCAGCGCACCGGCCGGCTGGGCACCTATGCGCCCTGCACCGGACACGAAGCCACGCATGTGGGCGTCGGCGCAGCCATGCAGACCGAAGACGTGCTGTGCCCGGTATATCGCGAATACGGCACGCAGCTGTGGCGCGGGGTAACACTCACCGAAATCCTCACCTACTGGGCCGGTGACGAAAGCGGCACCAACTTCCAGGGACCGCGTGAGGATTTTCCCTGGTGCGTGCCCATCGGCTCGCAGACCCCGCATGCCGCGGGCGTCGCCATGGCGTTCAAGATGCGGCAGCAGCCGCGCTGCGCGGTGGCCTACATCGGCGAAGGCGGCACTTCGCAGGGCGCGTTTCATGAAGCGGTGAATATGGCCGGTGCGCAGGCACTTCCCGCGGTGTTTGTCGTCGTGAATAACGGGTGGGCCATCTCCGTGCCCGCAGCCGAACAGACGGCTGCAAAGACATTTGCACAGAAGGGCCTCGGCAATGGCGTGCCCGGTGTCCAGGTTGACGGCAATGATGTCATTGGCGTGCGCGCCGTCTTGGAGCAGGCGCTGGCGCGCGCGCGCGCCGGCGAAGGTCCCACCGTGGTTGAAGCGGTGACCTACCGGCTCAGCGACCACACCACCGCCGACGATGCCAGCCGCTATCGTCCTGCCGGCGAACTTGCGGCCGCGTGGCAGCTTGAACCCCTGCTGCGCACGCGCCGCTATCTGGAAGCGCGCCAGCTGTGGAGCGAAGTGCAGGAAGCCGCATGGCGTGGGCAATGCACGATGCAGATCGACGCCGCGGTACTGGGTTATCAGAACCGGCCGGCCGCGCGCACCGACGCCATGTTCGACTTTCTGTTCGCGCAGCCACCCGCAGCACTCGTGGCGCAGAAAATGCTTGCACGCCGTTTCGGACCTGGCGACAAGCACTGAATCATGCCCAGAGTCACGCTGGTAGAAGGCATCAATCTGGCGCTGGGTCGCGCGCTGGCTGACGATCCGGATGTAGTCCTGATTGGCGAGGACATCGGCGTGAATGGCGGCGTGTTCCGCGCCACCGCCGGATTGCAGCAGCGCTTTGGCAAAGTACGGGTCCAGGACACGCCACTGGCCGAAGGCCTGATCGCCGGCATGTCGGTGGGCATGGCAACGCAGGGCCTGAAGGTGGTCGCGGAAATCCAGTTCATGGGTTTCATCTACCCCGCACTGGACCAGATCGCCAACCACATGGCCCGCATGCGCAACCGCACGCGTGGCCGTCTCACCTGCCCGGTGGTGATCCGCATGCCGCATGGCGGCGGCATCCATGCGCCGGAACATCATTCCGAGAGCCTGGAAGTGCTGCTGTGTCATCACGCCGGACTGCGCGTGGTGTGCCCCTCATCGCCGGCGCGCGCCTATGGGCTGCTGCTGGCAGCGATCCGCGACCCTGATCCCGTGATTTTCCTGGAACCGACGCGGCTGTACCGCATGGCCAAACAGGATGTGCTGGATGACGGCAAGTCGCTGCCGCTGGATCAGGCCGAAATATTGCGCGAGGGCGACGATGTCACCCTGGTCACATGGGGTGCCATGACCCACGAGACCCTGCAGGCCGCCGAGCAACTGCTGCAGGAAAAGATCAGCTGCGAGGTCATCGATCTGACTTCCCTGTCGCCCATCGACCACGACACGATCCTGGATTCGGTGGCGCACACGGGGCGCCTGGTGATCGTGCACGAGGCGGCGCGCAATGCCGGCCTGGGTGCGGAGATCGCGGCCACGGTTGCCGAACATGCGCTGTACGATCTGCTGGCGCCGGTGGAGCGTGTCACGGGCTACGACACCGTGATGCCCTACTTCGCGCTCGAGCGCGCCTATATTCCAAGCGTCGCGCGCATCGTCGACGCGGTCCGCAATACGCTGAAAGGTTGACCGATGACTCGTTTCAATCTGCCCGATCTTGGTGAAGGCCTGCAGGAAGCAGAAATCGTCCGCTGGCATGTCGTCGTGGGCGACCGGGTCAGCGTCGACCAGCCCATGGTTGCGATGGAAACCGCCAAGGCGGTGGTGGAGGTGCCCGCGCCAATGGCGGGTGTCATCACGGCATTGCATGGCAAGCCCGGTGACACCGTCGCCACCGGCGCCGCACTGGTGGATTTCCAGACCGACGCGGCGGCCACGGTTGCCGAGCCGGCATCGGCTACTTCATCGCAGGGTGGCGTGGTGGGCCATATGCCCGAGACCGACCAGGTGATCAGCGCACCGCTGCCCGCCGGCCGCACGCCGAACCGGCGGGTGCGCGCGGTGCCGGCAGCACGCGAACTGGCCCGGCGCATGCGGGTGGACATCGAGTCGCTGGCTGGCTCCGGCGCGAACGGCATCATCACGGTGGAAGATGTGCTGAGTGCTGCGCCTGCAGTGGCGCAGTCCGAGGCACCCCGTGTATCGCCCTCCAGTTCCATGCGCCCGGCCGCCAGCCAGACTGAAACCGGCGAGCTGGAAGTGCTACGCAGCCTGCGCCGCGCCATGGCGCAGAGCATGACCCTGGCACGTGACAACGTCATGGAGTGCACGGTATTCGACGATGCCGACATCGAGAGCTGGCGCCACGCTGGCGATTACACCGTGCGACTGCTGCGTGCCATCGGCGCCGGTTGCAGCGCCGAACCGGGCCTCAATGCCTGGTTCGACGGCAGTACGCAGGGGCGCCGTCTGTTCCACCACATCCAGGTGGGCATCGCGGTGGATACCCCCGATGGATTGCTGGTGCCGGTGATCCGGGATGTGGGCAACCGCGATGCCGCCACGCTGCGCAACGAGGTGAATCGCCTCAAGGCCGGTGCCCGAGATCGCACGCTGCCCGCCACCGACCTGCGCGATTTCACCTTCATGCTGTCGAACTTCGGCGTCATGGCCGGTCGCTACGCGACACCGGTGGTGGTGCCGCCGGCGGTCGCCATCCTCGGCGCCGGCCGCATTTCGCGCGACGTGGTCGCGGTCGAAGATCGCATCGAGGCGCATCGGCGCATTCCGCTGTCGCTGACCTTCGACCATCGCTGCGTCACGGGCGGCGAAGCAGTGCGATTCCTTGCCGCCGTCATCGGGGATCTGCAGAAGCCCGAGTGATCGGCTAATCTCGAACTTCTTCGCGCAGCAAACGGAGCGTGTCTGATGTCCGGCAAACTTGTCCTCGTGCGGCATGGCCAGAGTGAGTGGAATGTCGCCAACCTTTTCACCGGCTGGCATGACGTCGATCTTTCAGACCTCGGCCGCGAAGAGGCGCGCCAGGCGGGCCGCGAGCTGGCGGCCACCGGCATCCGCTTCGACTACGCCTACACCTCGATGCTCAAGCGCGCCATCCGCACGCTGTGGATTGCCCTCGACGAGATGGATCGCATGTGGCTGCCAGTGGAAAAAAGCTGGCGGCTGAATGAACGCCACTATGGTGCGCTGCAGGGTCTCGACAAGGCGCAGACCGTCGAAAAACACGGCGCGGCGCAGGTCCTCGTCTGGCGTCGCAGCTACGACATCCCACCGCCGCCACTGGCAGAAAGCGATGAACGTCATCCGCGCCACGACCCGCGCTATTCCGATCTGGATCCACGCCTGCTGCCGGCCAGCGAATCGCTGAAGGACACGCTCGCCCGGGTGCTGCCACTGTGGAATGAGGAGATCGCGCCGAAACTGCGTGCCGGGAAGAATCTGCTGATCGCCGCGCATGGCAACAGCATCCGCGCCATGGTGAAGATGCTCGACAACGTGCCCGAGAGCGAAATCGTCGAGCTGAATATCCCTACCGGAGTGCCGCTGCTGTACGAGCTGGACGCGGCGCTGAAACCCACCGGTCACCGCTATCTGGGTGATCCCGCTGCCATCCAGGCCGCCGCCGAAGCGGTGCGCAGGCAGACCGAGAAGCGCTAGGACTTCTTCTTCGCCACGGCCCAGTTGTCATACTTGCCGCCATGCTGCGTGGCAAGCTCGGCAAACCGCGCGGTGATCGCCTGCATCTCCGGCACGACCAGCCGCAGGCTGCGCTGCGCATGCAGGCTGAAGGTCCCGCCGGCGGGATCTTCCTTGATATCCAGTGAATAGCCGTCAGGACGCAGCGTGAACGCCACCTGCTCACAGGCCGCCCGCGTCGGCAGCGTGAAGAAGAAATCCACCGCGTGTTCCTCGAAGGTGTTCACGCCGGCCTTGCGCAATTGCTGGATGAAATGCTCATCCCAGTCGATGCGGCGCTGCTTGCGCGACACTCCGCGCCACTGCGAGACGATCCGGATCAGCGAAAAGATCGCTACTGCTACAAGCCCCAGCGCAACGTACTTGGTTTCCAAATTCAGTCCTCGACCTTGCCTGTGTCGCCGGCGGTTTCATTGACCGAAACCACGGTGGCGCGTGGGAAAAAATTGAATTCGCTGGCCGATGCCCATGTATAGGCGCCCATCGAACGACCGATCACCAGGTCGCCCACCTTGAGCTTCGGCAGCAGGATGTTTTCTGCAATCACGTCGATGCTGTCGCAGGTCGGACCGGCGAGCACCGAGGGACGCAGGTCATCGCTCTGCTTCAGGCTTTCGATGGGGTATTGCGCATGGTCGTAGAGCACGCCGCTGTACGAACCATAGACGCCGTCGTCCAGGTAATACCACCACAGGCCTTCGCGCTCGGCCCGGCCCATGACACTGGCCACACCCATCGCACAGGGGCCGGCGATGAAGCGGCCCGGCTCGGCAATGACGCGCACATTCTTCGGCACGGCAGCCAGCGCCTTGCGGATGGGTGCACAGAATTTCACGATGTCCGGCACGCGCTTGGCATAGTCGATGGGAAATCCGCCGCCGATATCGAGCATGTCGAATCGACCCAGCTTCTCGCGCCGCGCCTGCTTGAGCAGCGTCACGCAGGCCTCGAGCGCCTCGACATGCTTGAGCGCATCGGGCGCCTGCGACCCGACGTGAAACGAGAAGCCGCGCACCTGGATGCCAAGCCTGGCCGCGAGCCGGGCGAGGTCCAGCGCCGCTTCCGGATCGCAGCCGAACTTGCGCGACAGGTCGCTGACGGCGCCAGGGCTGCGGAACGATACCCGCAGCAACAGCTCGGCCTGCGCGCGATGGGTGCGGAATTTGCGCACCTCATCCGGATTGTCCGCGACGAACACTCGCACGCCGGCGTGCAGCGCGTTGCGGATGTCCTTGTCACGCTTGATGGGATGCGTGTGGATGCAGCGCGTCGGGTCCATGCCCAGCCGTGAGATCAGCTGCACCTCACCGGTGGTGGCAAGATCCAGGTAGCCGCCCAGTGCCGCCACGGTACGCACCACCGCGGCATGCGGCAACGGCTTCAGCGCATAGTGCAGATCGACGCCCGGCAATGCCTTCTGCAGCCGGCGGAACTGCGTGCGCACACGCTCGCAGTCGACGATCAGCAGCGGCGAGCCGTAGGTGGCGACCAGCCGCTGCACCTGTGCCGGTTCGAACGGATCGATCCATTTCTTGTTCACGGCAATACACCTGTACCCAGTGCGGAATAACGCCCACTGTCGGCGGCGGCGCCCACGGCCGCGCGCGCCAGCCGGTCGCGGACGGCGTCCCAGCGCTCGTCGCCCGGCACTTCCTGCACCAGGATGCGCACGCAGCCGGCTTTGTCCAGGGTGCGCAGGTTGGCGTACAGATCATGGCCGAAGGCTTCGGCGCGCTTGCCGGCGTTGATCCAGGTTACGAACTGATAAGTCTTGAGTGGCAGCCGCAGGGCGAGCACCGCGATGCGCTGTCCGCCTTCGGACAGTGATTCGGCCAGCGCGTCGAGTTCGCCGCCGGGAACAATGGTCAGCGCCGTGCCCGGCGCATAGTGCGCCGCCGCGCTACCGGGAACCCGCGGCGATAACTGGTCGGCGCCGATCAGCACTTCGCCGACCGTCGCCCGCAACTGGCCCAGCGTGACCGATCCGGGGCGCAGCAGGCGCACGCTGCCATCGAGGCAGCTCACGATGGTGGATTCCAGTCCGAGCTGGCATTCACCGCCATCGAGGATCACTTTCACGGCCGCGCCGAATTCGTCCTGCACATGCTCGGCCCGGGTCGCCGACAGCCTTCCGTAGCGGTTGGCCGAGGGCGCGGCAATGCCACCGCCGAAGGCATCCAGCAGCTGGCGCGCCATGGGGTGTGAAGGAATGCGGATGGCGACGCTGTCCTGCCCACCGGTGACCACGTCATGCACGGTCTCGGCACGGGGCAAAACCAGCGTCATGGGTCCCGGCCAGAACGCTTCTGCCAGTTTCTCGGCTGCCGGGCTCAGATCACGGGCCCAGCGTTTGAGGTACTTCTGCTGGTCGATGTGCACGATCACCGGGTGCGACGGCGGCCGGTCCTTGAGCTCGAACACCTTGCGCACAGCCGCAGGATTCGACGCATTGGCGCCGAGTCCATAGACAGTTTCAGTCGGAAAGGCCACGAGTTCGCCGTCGCGCAGAGCATCGACGGCCGCTTCGAGATCGGCCTGGGAAGCACGGACCACTTTTACCATCGCGGCATTCTATCAGTGCGGCCCGCCCCACCAGAGAATCCTGGGTGTGTGACCTGTGTCGCAGTCTTCAGTCGAGGCTGCGCCGGTCCCAGCCGGTTGCCGTACGCACGATTTCGGAGGTCGGCCAGTAATGCCGGTCCAGCTTCAATGTGATGACTTCCGGGACATTGTTCCAGGACAGGACGCGCAGCCGCAGCGATGAACGGTCTGCCCTGCCTGCCACCACCTTTAAAAAGGCATCGAGATCAGGCGTTGGCTGGCCATCGACTTCGACGATGCGACGCCCGGGAAACAGCCGGTATCGAGTAGCCGGCGATCCCTGGGCATAGATCGCCACATACACACCCTGCGGCACGATGCCCCGCTGCACGCTCATGGCGCGATGCGGCGCATGCAGCGTGGCGCCAGCCCACTGCACCACGCGATCGATATCGCTGCCGGTGAGCGCCGTGGTCGGCACCTGCACCGTCAACTCACCCTTGCCGCGCCACAGGGTTACCGCGACCTCCGGGCGATCCACCACGGCACGCTCCACATCGCGGTACACCGCGACGGGAGACCCCTCTATGGCGAGGATCAGATCGCCCTGGCGCAACACCCTGGCCGAGGCCGCACCGCCGGTGATGCGCGCGATGCCCAGCACCTGCCGGGCCTCCGGATTCTTGGCTTCGATCCGCCGCAGCCAGTTGTCAGGCAGTCCGAGCCTTCCCGCCTCGGTGAGCGAGCGCGGATTCAGCTCCACATCCAGCGTATGCAGCGGCAGGTTGCGGCGCACGTGATCGAGCATTTCCGCGACCAGTTCGATCGGTACGCCGCGATTGGACTGCACGGTCTCGCGCCCGCCTTCGACAGGGAAGCTGGACCACAGCGCCTGCACGGCGCCGTTCTTGTCAGCCATCACGCCGTCGAATTCTTCCAGTGGATTCAGCAGCCGCGCCACTTCCAGATTGGCGTCACGGAACTGCATGGTGCGCGAAGGCGGCAGTTCCAGCGGATCAACCCCCACCACCTGAGTGCTGCGCGACTTCAGCTCGCCATCGCCATTCATGCCGATGATGGTCACATCCTCGCCCTCGCGCAGCGGCACCGGATTGAGCGTGGCACTGCGCACCGGTGTCTTGCCGATCAGCTTCGGGTCATAGGAGACCACCGCCAGATTGTGCAGCGGATGGATGAACACGACGCGACCCGGGATTTCCAGTTCGCCGCCGAAGATCAGCCGCACGTCGCCCAGGGAAACCGGCACCGTGTTGCGATCAGTGACGACCAGACCACGCTCCGCGTCGAGAATCAGGCCCGTGCCGTGATAGTTGCCATCGGTCACGCCGGCAATGGCGAACGGCATGTCGAAGGTGATCTGCACCAGCGAGGGCGCAAGCTTCGCCACCAGTTTGTCGCGCACCACCGGCAGCGCCGCCGTGCCACCTGCCACAGCCCGCGGCGTTGGACCTGCGGGCAGATCGGTGCAGGGCCACAACCCGCTGACGTCGTTGCGCACGCAGCTGTGCGCCGGGAACCAGTTGCGGTCCATGCGCATCGACTTGAGCTGCGAATTGTTCGGCTCGTCGATGGTGGTGTAGCGCACGGTCGCACGATCGCCATCGCCGAGCTGCGCCAGCTGCGCGCTGAACTCGCTGTTGCTTCCCACCGGCTGATTGTTGAATTCGCTGATCAGCGCGCCGCGCGGCACGCCGGCGGCCGCCAGGCTGTACCCCGGGTTGGCCACATAGACGCCTTTCACCGGCCGGTTGAAATGCCGCGCCTGCTGATAGGAAAGGTCATGCACCACGGCATCGCCAAACTCCACGTAGCTGGCGGGGGTGATGGCGTCGAGGTCACCGACCTGCAGCTGCACATTGCGGGTCGCACCGCCACGCTGCAGCTGCACGCTGATGGTCCTGCCGATGGCGCCATCCAGCAGCTCTTCCAGCGGCTCGAAGGTGGTCATCTCGCGACCATCCATGCTCACCAGGATGTCGCCTGGCTGCAGCAATTCGAAGGCTGGCGAGCCAGGCTGCACCTGTTCCACCACCAGCATGCCGGTATTGTTCGGAAAGGCCTTGCGCGTGGCCGATTCGGTTGCCGCGGTCAGACCGAGCCGGCGCAGTTCATCATAGGGCGTGTAGTCGAATACGGTCTGCAGCGTGCCGCGGGTAACCGGTTTGCCGGCCTTGATGAGTTCGACCGCGCGCTTCACACGCGCCAGCGGCAGATAAAAGCTGGAGGCTGCGCCGGTGGCGCCGCCGGCATTGAGGGCGACTACCCTGCCCTGGATATCCACCACGGGCGAACCCGAGGAGCCACCAGAGGTTCCCGATGCGGCCTGCAGATAGAAAGTGTTGAAATCGTTGTAGCGTCCCGAGCCATAGGCCGGCGCTTCGCGATCGAGCCGCGCAATGGTGCCCGCCAGAATCGATAACTGCTCGCCGGCATTGTTGCCGATGACGCGGATCTCGCGGCCGATCTGCGCACCGTCCGGATGCAGCGGCAGCGATTGCGGCTTGATGAAGCGCAGCTTCGACGGATCGTAGCGATACAGCCCGAAGTCATGCACCGGATCCCGGTACACCGGATACAGCTGTACTTCCTCGCGATTGAGGAAGGTAGCCTCGGCGGTCACCGGCCCCGGCGTCACCACATGACGATTGGTCAGGATCAGGCCGCGCTCGGCATCGATCACGAAGCCGGTGGCCTGCGCCGAACTGCTCCATTCGGTATCGAAGGCGCGCGTGGAATCGATCTTGATGGCCACCACGCTCTGCGCAATGCGTTCCAGCGTCGCGGACCAGGTCGCGTCTTCACGCCGGGGTGCCTGCACCTGCTCCGGTGCGGCGGGAACTGGCGCCCCCGGTGCAGAAAGGGGTGGCGCTCCGGGTCGGAGTGCGGGCGTCGGTACGGGCACGGGAGCCGCCGACTGCGCGCCCACCTGCAGGGTCACCAGCAGCACCATTCCTGCCATCCATCGGCACAATCCAGACGTCATGGGCCAACCTCTAGGTAAACAGTATCAGCAACCAGGTGAGGCCCAGCAGCCCGAAAGAGGACAGTACGGCAGCGGACCCGAGGTCCTTGGCGAGGCCGGAAAGTTCGTGATGTTCCAGTCCTACTCTATCCACGGTCGCTTCGATGGCGCTGTTGAGCAGTTCAACAATCAGCACCAGGATCATGGGCGCCACCAGCAGGGCGCG
>JANPGU010000068.1:0-11114 GCA_031424095.1 Gammaproteobacteria bacterium | reverse complement strand
TGCAGTTCTGGCATGCCATTGGCGCGTGGACCCTGCTCGCGCACCACCACGATGACATCGCGCGTGAGCTTGCCGGCCTTGTAGGCATCCAGCACCTGCTGCTGGTCGGTGAACACCATTGCCGGTGCTTCGACCACATGGTGCTGAGGCAGCACCGCCGAGATCTTGATCACCGCGCGGCCCAGATTGCCACGCAACAGGCGCAGGCCACCGTCGGCGCTGAACGGATCGCTTGCGGGGCGCAACACATTCAGATCGCGGCTTGTGGCGGGGGCATCCTGCCAGGTGAGGCCACTGTCTCCCAGCGCAGGCTCCTGGCAATAAGCGGCAAGGCCGGCGCCTGCAACGGTCTGCACACTCTCGTGCAGCAGCCCCGCCGACAGCAGTTCGCGGATGAGAAAGCCCATGCCGCCCGCCGCCTGGAAGTGATTGATGTCGGCTTTGCCGTTGGGATAGATGCGGGCCAGCAGCGGCACCACCGCAGAGAGTTCACTGAAATCATCCCAGTTGATGTTGATGCCGGCTGCGTGCGCCATGGCAACCAGATGGATGGTGTGATTGGTGGAGCCGCCGGTGGCCAGCAGGCCAACAATGGCATTGACGAAACTGCGTTCGTCGATCACCTGCGCGGCTGGCAGATAGGTTCCACCGGTGGCGGACATGGCGGCGGTGCGATGCGTCGCGGCGACGGTCAGGGCGTCGCGCAGTGGTGTGTTCGGCGCAATGAAGGCGGCGCCGGGCAGGTGCAGCCCCATGATCTCCATCAGCATCTGGTTGCTGTTGGCGGTACCGTAGAACGTGCACGTGCCGACATCATGGTAACTGGCTGATTCGGCGGCCAGCAGTTCGTCACGCGTGGCCTTGCCCTGCGCATAGAGATTGCGGATGCGCGACTTCTCGGGATTGGACATGCCCGATGCCATGGGTCCACTGGGCACGAACACGATCGGCAAGTGTCCGAAGGCCATCGCGCCGATGAACAGCCCGGGCACGATCTTGTCGCAGATGCCCAGCAGCAGCGCACCGTCGAACATGTTGTGCGACAGGGCAACCGCCGTGCTCATCGCAATGACATCGCGGCTGAACAGCGACAGCTCCATCGACTCGGTGCCCTGGGTCACGCCATCACACATTGCCGGCACGCCGCCGGCGAACTGCGCGACCGCGCCTGCAGTACGCGCGGCGGCCCGGATCAGTCCGGGGTAACGCTCGTATGGCTGGTGTGCGGAGAGCATGTCGTTGTAGGCCGAGACAATGGCCAGATTGGGCCAGGGCTTGCTACGCAGCGCCGCCTTGTCGGGGCCGGCCGCGGCAAAGCCATGGGCGAGATTGGCGCAGCCGTGCGCGGCGCGGGCAGTGCCCTCATGGTGCGCGGCCAGCATCCGGGCCAGGTAGGCGGCGCGTTGCAGCGCGCTGCGGCGAATGATGCGTTCGGTGACGGCGACAACTGTTGGGTGCGCCTGCGCAGGTAATGCGATCATGCTATCAACACTAGGCAAGCCCGGCCAGATTGTCCATCGCTCTCGCGATATCGGAAAATTCACTGAATGGAAACGCTGCAAGCCTTCGATCTGGTCCTGTTCGGTGGCACTGGCGACCTCGCCATGCGCAAGCTGCTGCCAGCGCTGTTCCGGCGCTTCGTCGCCGGGCAGTTTCCGGTGCAGGCGCGGGTGATCGGCGTGGCGCGCGGTGAACTGACCCGGGATGCCTACCGCGCGCTGGTGGAAACAAGCTGTCGTGATCATGCCGATGAGGGCTTCGAGGTCGCGCAATGGGCGGCATTTGTCGAACGGCTGCACTATGTCAGCGCCGACGGTGCACGGCCCGACAGTTTCGGTGAACTGGCCGCATTGCTGCGCGGCCGTGAAGCCTTCACGCGCATCTTCTTCCTTTCCACCGCACCGACGCTGTTCGCGGATATCTGTGACCAGATCGGCAAGGCGGGCATTGCCACGCCGCTGTCGCGCGTGGTGCTGGAAAAGCCGCTGGGCCAGGATCTGGCTTCAGCTTCGAAGATCAATGAGCACGTAGGCGCGATCTTCAGCGAAGCGCAGATATTTCGGATCGATCACTATCTCGGCAAGGAGGCGGTGCAGAATCTGCTGGCATTGCGCTTTGGCAATGCGCTGTTCGAGCCGCTGTGGCGCCGGGGACGCATCCGTCACGTGCAGATCACGGTGGCCGAGACGCTGGGTGTGGAAACACGCGGCCCTTTCTATGACCAGACCGGCGCGCTGCGCGACATGATGCAGAACCATCTGCTGCAGCTGCTGTGCATTATTGCCATGGAGCCGCCGGCCACCAGCGATGCCGATGCGATGCGCGACGAGAAGCTCAAGGTGCTGCGAGCATTGCGTCCGATCTCCGGGCCGGATGTACTCGCCAAGACCGTGCGCGGCCAGTACAAGGCGGGTGCTGCCGGCGGCAAGCCGGTGCCCGCCTATTTGAGCGAGGTCGGCGTGCCGGCAGAGAGCACCACGGAGACCTTCGTCGCCATCAAGGCGGAGATCGATACCTGGCGCTGGGCCGGGGTGCCGTTCTATATGCGTACTGGCAAGCGGTTGCAGGAAAAGCTCAGCGAGATCGTGATCACCTTCGACGATGTGCCGCATTCGATCTTCGGGGCTGCGGCTCGCAGCCAGACGCCCAACCGCCTGACCATCGCATTGCAGCCCAAGGACAGCATCACGCTGACCATCCTCGCCAAGACGCCGGGTGAAACCATGCGTCTGCGGCCGGTGGATCTGTCACTGGATCTGGCCGACAGCTTCAAGACGCGGCAGCTCGATGCCTACGAGCGGCTGCTCACCGACATCATCAAGGGCAACCTCACGCTGTTCATGCGGCGCGACGAGCTGGATGCCGCCTGGCGCTGGATCGATCCCATCCGCGAGGGATGGCAGCAGCACGATGCGGCGCCGAAGCTGTACACCGCTGGAAGCTGGGGACCTGCAGCAGCGAGCTCGCTGATTGGCCGCGATGGCTTTGCGTGGAACGGTGAGGCGTGATCCTGCAGCGATTCATCAATGCCGAAGAGACAGCGGTGGCGCTGGCCGGCCAGGTGGCCGCCGCAATACGCGCCGGCCTCGCCACGCGCGGTGTGGCGAGTATTGCAGTGGCCGGTGGCCGCACGCCGGTTCCCCTGTTCCGTGCACTGCGCGAGATCGATCTGGACTGGGCGCGCGTCGGCATCACGCTGACCGATGAACGCTGGCTGGCTGAAGATGCGCCGGCCAGCAATGCAGCCCTGGTGCGTCGTGAGTTGCTGGCGTCGCTGGCCGCCCAGGCCCGCTTCTATCCACTGTTCAATGGCGCCGCGGCGGCAGCGGTGGCTGCGGCAGAAGTCTGGAATTCACTTGCGAAATTGCCGCGCCCCTTTGATGCCGTGGTTCTGGGGATGGGCGACGATGGTCATTTTGCATCCCTTTTTCCCGATGATCCCGGCCTTGCGGCGGCACTGAATCAGGCAGCGGCACCGGGGTGCGTCGCGATGCGTGCGCCGGTTGAACCCGCCGAACGCATTTCGCTGAATCTTGCCGCGCTGCTGCAGACGCGCCGGCTATTCCTGTTCATAACCGGTACGCACAAGCGCGACCTGCTGCTGGCCGCTGCACGCCGTGCCACGCAGACGCCATTGCCGGTGGAGTCGCTGCTGTCACAGCGGGTGCCGATTCCCGAGGTGTACTGGGCGCCCTAGATGCCCAGCGCCGAGGCCGGCCAGGGTCGCAATGCCAAGCGCGGCGAAGATCAGCGCCGCAATGCCATGCACGAGCCGCATTGGAATGCGATCGGCGAAGCGCTGACCCAGGAACACGGCAGGGACATCGGCGATCATCATGCCCAGCGTGGTGCCCGCGATCACCAGCACTGCCGGGAACTGTGTTGCCAACGCGATGGTGGCGATCTGGGTCTTGTCGCCCATCTCGGCCAGGAAGAAAGTCACGAAGGTCGCCCCAAAGACACCCAGGCGCCCGGCAGCACGCGCTTCCTCGTCTTCAATCCTGTCGGGGACCAGCGTCCATGCGGCCATGCCGAGAAACAGCAGGCCAACGCTCCAGCGCAGCACCACAGGCGAGAGCAGATGCGGGATCCACGCGCCGACTGCGCCCGCCAGACCATGATTCAGCAGGGTGGCCGCGAGGATGCCGCCGATGATGGGCACCGGACGCCGGAACCTTGCTGCCAGCAGGAATGCCAGCAACTGCGTCTTGTCGCCCATTTCGGCCAGCGCCACGACCCCAGTGGAAGTCAGCATGGAATTCATGGGGGTACGTGGGTCCGTGCGGGGGCGCGTATGGTACCGTTTGCGCCCCATGGATTCCCAGCCCACTGCCGCCGTCCAGAATATTGCGGCCTATCGGTTTGCGGCGCTTTCGGACCTGCGCGGGTTGCGCGCACGCTTGCTGGAACAGTGCAGATCACTGCAGCTCAAGGGCACCATCCTGATCAGCGCCGAGGGCATCAACCTGTTTGTCGCCGGCAGCCAGCAGTCCGTGGCGGCATTGCTGGATGAATTGCGCAGCATCGCCGGGCTTGAAGGGATCGCCGCGAAATACAGCGAGACGGCGCAGCAGCCATTCACGCGCATGCTGGTGCGGATCAAGAAGGAGATCATTGCCTTCGGCGTGCCTGGCATCGAGCCGGCGCGCTACTCCTCGCGCCGACTGACGGCCCGCGAGCTGCGGCGCTGGCTGGACGAGGGCAGGACGGTCACGCTGCTCGATACCCGCAATGACTATGAAGTGAAACTCGGCACCTTCCAGAACGCGCTGCCTATCGGCGTGAATCACTTCCGCGAATTTCCGGAGGCCGTGGCGCGACTTCCGGAAGAGCTGAAGCAGCAGCCGATCGTCACCTTCTGCACGGGCGGCATACGCTGCGAGAAAGCGGCGCCCTATATGGAATCGCAGGGCTTCCGCGAGGTCTATCAGCTCGATGGCGGCATTCTCAAGTATTTCGAGGAGGTCGGCGGCGCGCACTACAACGGCGACTGCTTCGTCTTCGACCAGCGCGTCGGTCTTGATCCAGCATTGCAGGAGACCTCGGCGGCGCAGTGTTTCAAATGCATGGCGCCGCTGAGTGCGCAAGAGCAGGCCGACGCACGCTATGTGACGGGCAAGACCTGCCCTTACTGTTTCAAATCTCCCGCGGAGCGGATGAGCGAGGCGCTGGCGGCGCGCCAATTGCAATTGCAGCCCTTGATTGCACCGCTGCCCGGCAATACACCGCGCGATAATTTCCGGCCGCTCTCCATATCGAGAGACAGTGACGGACAGACCCTGCTGCAAGCGCTGTGTGCAGCCGTCCGGCATCTGGATGCCGATTATTGGCTGGCCCAGGCGCAACTGGGCAACCTGCTGGACAATGACCGGCAGGGGGTCGCCCCGACGCAGATCGTTCGCGCCGGTGAGCGATACCTGCATCGATCGCCACAGCAGGTGGAGCCGGATGTGAACTTCGCGCTGCAGTTCCTGCACGAGGACGAAGCACTGGTGGTGGTGAACAAGCCGGCGCCATTGCCGATGCATGCGGGTGGCCGCTTCAATCGCAATACATTGCAGCATGTGCTGGATGAACTCTACCGTCCGCAGAAGCCGCGTCCGGCCCATAGGCTCGACGCCAATACGACGGGCGTATTGATGGTGGCGCGCACGCGGCACTTTGCCGGACTGCTGCAGCCGCAGTTCGCTGCGGGAGCAGTGAAGAAGCGCTACCTGCTGCGCGTGATCGGACAGCCGGCGGCGGATGATTTCTCCTGCGATGCACCGGTCGGAGTCGAATCAGGGAAAGCGGGTACACGCAGCATCGATGCCGCGGGCCAGCCGGCACGGACCGATTTCCGTGTGCTGGAGCGCTTGCCTGATGGCACAGCCATACTCGAGGCGCGTCCCCTCACCGGACGTACCAATCAGATCCGGCTGCATTGCGCCTACCTTGGCTTCTCCGTGTGTGGTGATCAGGCCTATGGTGCTGACCCGGCGGCGACGCTGGTGCAGACCGCAGCGCTGCATGAGCCGCCGCTGTGCCTGCATTCCTGGGAGATTGCCTGTCGGCATCCCGCCAGTGGTGAGCCGGTGCGCTTTGCAGCGCCGGCGCCGGCATGGGCCGGGAAAATGGCGGGCACTACGCCACTTTAGCGCCGCGCTCACTGACAGCAGTGAGGTGCCCGCCTCGCTGCGGTCAGAACAGGATGACAAGAAGGGATCGCATGAAAGGACCGCTGGGCGGCCTGGCTGCAATCGCGATTGTCTGGCAAGGTGGATCAACACCTGTCTGCAGCCATTGGTGCGGCACAACCCGGCGGCACTGCCGACCAGCCGCAATGTGAAGTACAAAGGGGCGTGGTGCTTGAGGTCAGCTCTTTTTCAGCGCGCCCAGTGCGCGCAGAATCACAATCAGCAGGATCGCGCCGCCAATGGCCACCAGATAGCGCACGATGCCACCCACCGGCAGAACTCCCAGCATTCCTGCCAGCCAGAAACCCAGGGCGGAACCTATGACGCCCACCAGCACATTGGCGATCCAGCCCATCTGCGCGTTGGTCTTCACGATGATGCTTGCCAGGCAGCCGACGATGCCGCCAATCACCAGCGAAATGATCAGATCCATGCTGCTGCTCCCATTGTTGTAATTGGGGTCTGTGAAGCAGGCCCGTGGCGATGATCGGCGCGTGATCGGGCAAAGGGAAGTGATGTGCGAGCCTGGGCGGCGGCGCGTAAAGGCTCCCCGGATTACTCCGGGGAGGATGCTCGATTGGTGGAGGCGGGGGGAATCGAACCCCCGTCCGCAAGCACTACATTTCAGGCTCTACGTACGTAGCTGTCTCTTTGGGTTCTCACCTCACGCTACCCGAGCAGCAGGGAAGACGCTTGGCCAGCTGACGGTGTCTCTTAACGCTGCACCCCGTAGCACGGTGCAGCGCGATCCTATGAGCGCGTCCCCCGGGCCAGTCGCATAGGCACGAACTGATCGGAGGTTAAGCCGGATTAAGCGGCTAGAGCGTAGTTGTCGTCGTTGGCAACTAAAGTTTGCACAAAAGTTTAACGAGGACTCATGCACCTCGGTACGCCCCTGAAGTTTCGCAACCCACGTCGAAACCGGTCGCCCCCTTCAAAGAGTGTGGGGATTATACCCCGATGAACCGCGGTGAAGCGGCCCATTCGGGGCAGTCTTCAGCCCTCGCGAGCGTCGCCGGTGTAGTCGACACCCCCGCTCAGGCACAGGCGGCAGCGAACATGCCTGGGTGCTACTGCCGCGGCAAGCGCCGCTGCAAGTTCCGGCAACAGGTCGAATGAAGGGTCATCGTCCACCAGCGCGCAGGCTGTGAGATGCAGGTTGCCGGCACGCTTCAGCAACATGCGGCCGCCTGAACAGAGTGTGGGAGGCGATGAACCTGCGCCGTTTGCCGCCGCGGGAAACGCATCCGTTTCCAATGCGCCCAGCTGTGGCAGCGCGATGATGGAAAGGTCCTCAGGCAGGTTCTGTTTGCGCAGCAGATTGCGGAACCGGTTGCTCAACGTGCGCGTCTCTTCGCCCGGTTGCCATTGCCGCGTGATGCCGACCGCAAATCCCGCGGCATGCAACAGCCTCAGTCCTTCCAGTGCCTTGCGGAAATTCCTGAATCCCCGGCCGGCATCGTGTTGTGCCTCGTCGGGATAGTCGATGCTGACGCGAAACGACAGCGGCTGAGGCAGTTCACGCAGGCTTGCGAGCTGGTGCGTGCGACGGATGAATGGCGCCGTACCATTGGTCAGTACCAGCGCGGGACGCAGCTGCAGCGCGTGCTGCAGGATGGCGAGGATGTCGCGCAGGATCAGCGGCTCGCCGCCAGTGAACACGAAGCGCTCCATGCCAAGCGCAGCGGCCTGCTCCAGCAGCGGTGCAGTTTCCGAAAGCGTCAATGCCTGCAGCCGCGTGTCGGCTGGCTTCGAACCTTCGTGACAGAACGGGCAGCTGAGGTTGCAGGCTGTGCCAGTGTGCAGCCAGAGTTCCCGCCGCCGGGTGATCGCTATTGGTGAGCTGCCCATCACGGGCGCGGATGTTAGCGCGGGGCGGCGAGCTGCGCCTCGAATTCCGCGGCAGCAACGGGCCGGCTGAGCAGGAAGCCCTGCGCTTCATCGCAGCCCAGCTCGCGCAGCAGCTCGAACTGTGGCTGGGTTTCAACGCCCTCGGCAACCACCAGCATGCCGAGGCTGTGCCCGAGCGTGATGATGGCTTTCACAATGGCGGCATCTTCGGCGTTGGTCATGAGGTCGGTGATGAACGAACGGTCGATCTTCAGCCGCTGCGCCGGGAAGCGCTGCAGATATCGCAGGTTCGAGTAACCGGTGCCGAAATCATCAATGGCGATGTTGACGCCCATCTGCTGCAGACGCACCAGCATGCGGATCAGCCGCGGCGCGTCCTGCACCACCATGCTCTCGGTGATCTCGATCTCGAGACACTCCGGCGGCAGGTTGAAGCGTCGCAGGCTCTCGAGCACGCTCTCGGCATAGCGTTCCTGCTGCAGTTCACGCGGCGAGGCGTTGATCGAGATCATCAGCTTTTCGTGGCCGGCATCCAGCCAGACGCGCGCCTGTGCGCACGCGGCTCGCAGCACGAAGCGGCCGATATCGACGATCAGTCCGGTTTCTTCCGCAATGGCGATGAAGCTTGCGGGATAGACCATGGGCTCGTCCGGCGCCTGCCAGCGCACCAGCGCCTCGGTGCCGGTGATGCGGCCGGTGGCAATATCCACCCGCGGCTGGTAATGCAGCAGCAGGTGTTCGCGCTGGATGGCCTCGCGTAGCCGTTGTTCTGCCTCGATGCGTTCGGTCATCTGGGCGCGCAGTTCGGCACTGAAGAAACGCAGCGTGCTGCGGCCCTGGTCCTTGGCCAGATACATGGCTGCGTCGGCGTTCTTCAGCAGCGATTCCGGATCGCGGCCATGGTCGGGATAGAGCGCGACGCCAACGCTGCCGTTGACACGGATTTCCGTGCCGTTGAAATGCCAGATTTCGCTGGTGGCGCGCAGGATGCTGCGGGTCAGCGTGCGCGCCGTGGCTTCGTCCGCGCCGGGTACGAGCAGCACGAATTCGTCACCGCCCACGCGCGCAACCGTGGTGCCGGGCGGCGCGCAGTCCGTGAGGTGCGCGGCCATCACGCACAGCAGCTCGTCGCCGGCATGGTGACCGAGGCTGTCATTGATGTACTTGAAGCGGTCGAGATCCACGAATACCAGTGCAAAACGCGCGTCGCTGGCGCCGGCCTGGCTCACAGCTTCCTGCAGGCGTTCGCGCAGCAAGGAACGATTGGCAAGACCAGTCAGGTCATCGAGCCGCGCCTGTCGTTCGATGCGTTCCTTGTACTCGCGCAGCTCGGTGACATCTTCAACCGTGCCTTCGTAGCAGACCAGGCGACCCGATTCATCATGCACGGCGCGGGCGTTTTCCGAGATCCAGATCAGACGGCCATCGTGACGTCGGATCTGCGATTCGAAGCCGCTCACCGAGCCCAGGCGGATGGTGTCGATGAAGGCCTGGCGGCGCGAGGCGTCCACATACAGCTGCGCACCGATGTCGCTGAGGCTGTTCATCAGTTCCAGCGGCGAATCGAAACCATAGATGCGCGCCAGCGCGGGGTTGGCGTCGAGATAGCGCCCGTCGGGCGAAGTCCGGAAGATGCCTTCAATGGCGTTGTCGAACAGGCTGCGGTAGCGCCGCTCTGCATTGCGCAGGGCGCGATAGGTGGATTCCCGGGTGCTGATGTCCTGCACGATGCCTTCCACGGCCAGCACCTTGCCATCTGCGCAATACAGGCCGGTGCCACGTTCCCACACCCAGCGTTCGGCCCCACCGCGATTGATGATGCGGTATTCGACGTCGTAGCGACGGCCCTGTGCCAGGGCCGCGTTGATGGCGCTGCGCACGCGCAGGCGGTCTTCGGGATGGGTCAGCTGTTCGTAGGAAATGGTGCTGTTGAACAGCAGATCTTCAGGACCATAGCCGGTGACGGCGAGGCAGCCATCACTGACGATTTCCATGGTCCACTGCGAGTCGTTGTGGCAGCGATAGACCATGCCGTCGATGTTGGCAATCAGGGTCCGCAGCATGCGCGCGGTTTCACGCGCGTCACGAGCTTCATGATCGTGTACAGGTGGCGCGGGTACTGGCGAAGCGGCAACGGCCATAAAAATTCCGGGCAGCGAATATGGGCCATTCTGCTTTCACTGCAGCGGCAACAAAGGGTACCGATTCACATATTTTGCAATGCACCATGATGGGCGTGATGAGCGCCCTTGTTGCACCACTGTGAGGCGACCCCTTCCTAGCGCACCCGCAGCACCCTGGCCTTGTCGCGCTGCCAGTCCCGGTCTTTTTCGGTGGCGCGCTTGTCGTGCTGCTTCTTGCCCTTGGCTACGCCGATCCGGATCTTGGCCCGACCTGCCTTCCAGTACAGCTCCAGCGGCACGATGGTGTAACCCTCGCGCTCCACCGCACCGACGAGGCGATCGATCTCGGTACGATTCAGCAGCAGCTTGCGCGTGCGCGTGGGATCGGCAACGACATGGCTGGAGGCAGAATTCAGCGGCGACATGTGTGCGCCGAACAGGAAGATCTCGCCCGCACGGATGAACACATAGGCCTCGGTCAGCTGCGCGCGGCCCGCACGCATCGACTTGACCTCCCAGCCCAGCAACTGCATGCCCGCCTCGTACCGGTCTTCAATGAAGTATTCGTAGCGGGCCTTGCGATTCTCGGCGATCAGGGCTTTGCTGTTTTCGTTCGGGTCTTTGGCCATGCGTTATTATGCGTCATGCGAGAGATCAGGCGCTCGGCGCTGGTGCCGGCAACGACGCGCCGCATGTTCGAGCTCATCAACGACGTCGAAAATTATCCCGGGTTTGTACCGGCCTGCAGTGCTGCCTCGGTGCTTGAGCGCACACCGCAAATGCTGCGGGCGCGGCTCACTGTCGGCAGCGGCGCGTTCCACACTACTTTCGTCACCCGCAACAGTCTGACGCCGCATTCCAGCATCCACATGGAACTGGAAGAGGGGCCATTCCGCAGCCTGGATGGAATCTGGACATTGACGCCGGTGACGGCACCGGGCTCGACGCTTGAGCTTGGCAGTCG
>JANPGU010000067.1:0-2163 GCA_031424095.1 Gammaproteobacteria bacterium | reverse complement strand
CATGAAGGGCGCGAGGCCGGTGCCGGTGCCAAGCAGATAGAGATGCTTCCCGGGCTTGAGGTCGTGAATGACCAATGTGCCGGTGGGCTTGCGGCTGACCAGCACCTCATCCCCGACCTTCAGGTGCTGCAGCCGCGAGGTCAGTGGACCGTTCGGCACCTTGATGCTCAGGAACTCCAGGTGCTCTTCCCAGTTCGGGCTGGCAATGGAATAGGCGCGCAGCAGCGGCTTGCCATCCACGGGCAGGCCCAGCATGACGAAATGGCCATTCTCGAAGCGAAAGCCGGGATCACGGGTGGTGCGGAACGAAAACAGGCTCTCGTTCCAGTGGTGAACCTGCAGTACGCGCTCGGTTGCGATGGCGGCCATCCGGCCCTCTGAACTTTGAAAGGGACGGCAAGGCTACGGGGTTTTTTATGGCAGAAAAAGCCTAAGCGCGCTTATTCGTATAACAGGATCGAATATGGTCACTTGACCCGGGTTACCCGGACCCAGCCGCCGCCACTGCCGCTCACCCGTGCCATGCGGTAGCCACCCATGCGGCCCTTCTCGATCTTCACGGTGTCGCCTGCCTTCACGTAGAACGTTGACGCCAGGTCCAGCTGCTGCCAGACATTGCCATTGTCCAGGGTCATGCGGAACACGTTGGGGCGTGTCTCCCTGAGATCGGTGATGACTGCGGTAAGGGTGGTAGGGCCCGCCTCGACCTCGCGTGCCTTCACGCTGCGCTTGACGCTGTCGTCGCCCAGGGCTGGCGGTGTCGCGACCACCGCCGGTGCGGTGGCCAGCGCAGGTGCCGCCTTCACCGGCGCGGTGACCGGCGCCGCAGACGCAACAGTGGCCGGTGCAGCGGCCGGCATGTCTGCAAAAGCGCGGTCGAAGCAGACCAGCCGTTCCAGGCTGTCCTTCAACTGCACGCAGCGTCGCGCGGTTTCCAGCGCTGCGTCAGCCGCCATGGCGGAGCCAGCGAACAGCGCCAGGGTCGCGAACATCATTTTAGGTACGCGCATCATTGCTGCCTCAGGTGTTTGCGACCGGCTTGTCCCAGTTCTTCTTGCCTTCGTCCTGTCCTGCCACCGAATACAGCACCTGGGCATTGCGGGTCTTCTGGAAATCCTCCAGCGACTGGCCACGCATGGCGGCATAGATGTGCAGATTGGTCGTGCCCACCACCGCGCCAAACTTTTCCAGCAGGAAGAAGATCACGCCATAGTGGATCATCGCGCGCCAGTCGCGGCGGGTGACCAGATCACGCTCTTCCGCGGTGAGTTCGTGCTGGTCGAACAGCGGCGCCGGATCGGCCAGGAACTGCTTGCGGAATTCCGGCTTCACCAGCTCGTGCAGGAAGGTGTTCAGGCGGAAGGCCTTCACGCTGCGCTCGATGGTGTACGGATAGGTCCCTTCGATCTTCTCGAGGCCGTCGTACTGCTCGGTCATGCGCTTGCGGAATGCCTCATGCGTCTCCGTGACCGGATCGACCGAATCGTTCTCGAAGATC
This sequence comes from Gammaproteobacteria bacterium, assembly GCA_031424095.1. Taxonomy (GTDB): domain Bacteria; phylum Pseudomonadota; class Gammaproteobacteria; order Steroidobacterales; family Steroidobacteraceae; genus ZC4RG30. The sequence continues at coordinate 665 of JANPGU010000067.1, read as the reverse complement.
ACGCTGCAGATCGGCGTCATCGACGGCAGGTAGTAGGTCTGGTGAACCTTCTTCACCTTCTTCGTCAGTGCAGCGCGCATCAGCAGCCACATCACGACCTCTGCCCCTTCCATGCCACCAAGCTTGGCGTATTCCGCAATGGTGACCTTGGTGAGACCTTCCGGGTCCTTCTCCAGGCGCTCGATGAATTCCATGTCCCAGGGCGTGTTGTTGAAGCCACAGCGCTCGCCATGCACCTGGTGCGACAGGCCGCCAGTGCCGACGACAACCACCTTCAGGTCTTCCGGATAGCTCTCTATCGCCTTGCGCAGCGAAAGGCCGAACTTGTAGAAGCGCAGCGGGGTCGGAATCGGCGGATTGAGCACGCCACACTGCAGCGGAATCAACTTGCAGGGCCACTCTGTTTCATGCGGCAGCAGCAGCGACAACGGCGAGAACAGGCCGTGGTCCAGATCCTTTCCCTGGAAATACGAGAGGTCGAACTCATCGGCAACCATGCCGGCGGCGATGTGCGCCGCGAGTTTTGGATGCCCCATGATCGGTGGCAGCTTGCGCGGCCCACCACCTTCATCCGCCGGCGCGAACTTTTCACCGACACCCAGCGCGAAATGCGAGTAGTGGTCCAGGTGGAACGACGTGACGTGGTCGTTGAAGATATACAGCAG
>JANPGU010000066.1:0-1791 GCA_031424095.1 Gammaproteobacteria bacterium | reverse complement strand
GGGCGCCCCGCCGCTCGCGTAACAGCACCGGCCGCCGGGCGCATGCAATTAGGCCTTCGCAATCCGGGGGCTGGTTGCGGTTTCAATCTAATTAATTCCCGCCGTTGCCCGCGCATGGGGCGGGGACTACGGCGTCTATGAATTCTATGCAACGCGCAACCTGCCCGAGGATGCCGAAGGCATATTGCATGGCGCCGTGCGGCAGGTGCTGATCGGCGAGCGGCTGCGCGCCAGCGGCTTCGATCCGGATCTGGTGAAGGCCGCCACTGCCTTGCCGCGCACGCGCACCGTGCTGGTTTCTCCAGGCGGCAAACAACAGGGCGCACAGGGACTCAATCGCGCGCTGCCCTTCATCATGGGAATCCTGCTGTTCATGGGCGTGATGATCGGCGGCCAGTCGCTGATGACTTCCACGGTCGAGGAGAAATCCAGCCGCGTGGTGGAGGTGCTGCTGGCTGCGGTGTCGCCGCTGGAACTCATGTGGGGCAAGCTGCTGGGGCAGCTCGGCGTGGGACTGGTCAGCCTGGGCGTGTATGTGACGCTGGGGGTGCTGGCACTGCTGCAGTTCGCGCTGTTCGGGCTGCTCGATCCGATGCTCATCGTCTATCTCGCCATCTTCTTCCTGATCTCGTATCTGGTGTTCGGCGCGCTGATGCTTGCCATCGGCGCAGCCGTGAACCAGATGGCCGACGCGCAGTCGCTGATGGGACCGGTCATGGTGCTGATGATCGTGCCCTATGTGCTCACCCCGGTGATCGGGCGCGCACCGGATTCCGCCATCGCCGTTGCCGCAAGCTTCATTCCGCCAGTGAATGCCTTTGCCATGCTGGCGCGGCTGGCCTCCAGTTCTCCGCCACCGCTGTGGCAGGTGCTGCTGTCGATTCTCGCCGGTCTGGCGGGCGCGTGCGCCGCGGTGTGGTTCGCCTCCAAGGTGTTTCGCGTTGGCCTGCTGATGCACGGCAAGCCGCCCAGTATTGCGACGCTGGTGAAATGGGCCAGGATGGGCTGATGGACCCGGGGGTCAGGGTGAGCACACGCGACGGTGGCTGCTTTTGTGGTGCCATTCGCTACAGCGCTGAAGGCACGCCCACTGCCGTGTGCATCTGTCACTGCACCAGTTGCCGCCGCGCCAGCGGTGCACCCATGACCGGCTGGGCGACCTTCGCGTTGCCGCAGTTCCGCCTCATCGATGGCCAGCTGCTGCAGCTCGGTACCTCGGCGGGCGTGCTGCGCGGGCATTGCGCGCGCTGCGGCAGCACGCTGACTTACCGCCATGCATCGCGCCCCACCCAGATAGACCTGACGCTCGCCACGCTGGATGATCCGTCTGCACTGGCGCCGACCGCGCATGTCTGGGTGCGGGACAAGCTGCCCTGGGTCATCATCGGGGACAACCTTCCCCGCCATGACACCGTCATGCCGGACGACTGAATTGGGGGAGAGCGCCCTGGAAGTGCCATCACACAGGCTCTGGCTGCTGCCCGGGGCGGTGCTGCTGCTTGCCATACTCGTGCTGACGGGCATCCGGCCTTTCGATCGAGCCACCTGGATCATGGAGGTGCTGCCGGTAGCGGTGACACTGCCGTTGCTGTGGTTCACCCACCGCAGATATCCACTCACGACGCTGCTTTACCTGTGCATCTTCGTGCATGCGATCGTGCTCATGGTCGGCGGCGCCTATTCCTACGCCCGCGTGCCGCTCGGCTTCGAACTGCAGGATCTGCTGGGGCTGAGTCGCAATCCCTACGACAAGATCGGACACCTGCTGCAGGGATTCGTGCCGGCGCTGGC
>JANPGU010000065.1:0-3695 GCA_031424095.1 Gammaproteobacteria bacterium | reverse complement strand
CCGTGCTGTTCGGCTTTGGCGCGGAATACCGACCCCAGTCGAACATGGCCTTGACGATCAACTACGACCGCTACGGCAGGCTGACGAACAGGGTCCAGGCGAACACGCTGGTCTTCGGCTTTCACTTCACGCTGTGAGCGCGGGGCCGCTGGAACGGCGTGCCTGGAGCACCATCGCAGCGCCCACGCAAGCCAGCCCGGCGTAGACCGCCAGCCACAGGCAAGTGGTGGCGCCTGTCCAGTCCACGCGCTTTGCGCTGGCCACGCTGGCGTCGGCAAGCACCAGCCCCACGATAGGCAGCAGCCCCCACGCCAGCTGCGTCGTGCCTTGCGTCCACCAGTCCATGGGGGTCGTGGCGCGCCGCAGGCAAAGCGCGCCCCCCGCCGGCGGCAGGAAGGCCCCCCTGTAGAGCTGCGCATGGAACCCGTCAACAGGCCACGGCCAGCGCAGGCCCAGCCACGCGGGCATGAGCAGATGCGCAAGGCCGATGGCGCCGTAAAGCACCGCCTGCGCGAGCAGCACCCGCCGCCAGCCCGCGGAAGGCGCCGTGCCCACCACGCGCGGTACCTGACGCGGCCAGACGAGGTGCAGACCCGCATTCACGCACACGCCGATGTAGAGCACGAACCAGATCCAGACCTCGACCCGCTGGAAGTCGAAGCTGCCGATGTGCACGAACGACAGCACCGTGACCACCGCGGTGAAGACGAAGATCATCCAGGTCACCGCACGCGACGGCGCCCAACGGCCGACGATGGCCTGCCAGAACGCCGCGACCAGAGCGGCGCTGTAGATCGCGCCGAGAAAGCGCTGGTTGAACGGCCGCAGCGGCCACGGCCAGATGCCGACGACCAGGGCGACGTTGAGGAGCAGGCCGGCGCCTGCGATGAAGAGCACGAGCACTTCGAGCCAGGTGACGCCGCGCAGGAGTGGGGTGATCGGCGGATTGATGTGCCGGGAGCCGTCGGTGGTGGTTGGCACGATGGGGATTCCTCAACCGCGCTGGCGGATCAGAGGGCGATCATGCATGACCTTGGTGGGCGGTCACCGGTGCTCGGCTCCGGTGGGGCTATCGACCTGCCACCGTCATTCGCGGCGCCGACCTGAGTGTCTGCAAAGCAGCGAGGTTGTGTGAAAACGAGTTGATCGCCTGACGCGACTCGGCTAAGTTATGGCAACTCGTAGAAGGGTGCCACATGAAGCGATTCATCGAGGCTGAGGACCGAACTCAGGTCACCTTGCTGCCGGAGTGCCTCGAAGACTTCATTGCGGAGGACAACTCGGTCCGCGTGGTGGATGCCTTCGTCGAAGAGTTGAACCTCCAGGACCTCGGCTTCGATGGTGTTCGGCCCGCTGGCACCGGTCGACCCGCCTACCACCCGGCGGTGCTGCTCAAGATCTACATCTACGGGTACCTCAACCGCATTCAATCGAGCCGACGGCTGGAGCGCGAATGCCAGCGGAACCTCGAGTTGATGTGGCTGACTGGGCGGCTCGCTCCGGATTTCAAGACGATCGCCGATTTCAGGCGCGACAACGGCAAAGGCATCCGCAACGTGTGCCGGCGCTTCGTTGTGCTGTGTCGCGAACTGAAGCTCTTCTCCCAGGCCATGGTTGCCATCGACGGCAGCAAGTTCAAGGCGGTCAACAGTCGGGAGCGCAACTACTCCGAAGGCAAGATCGCCAGGCGTGAGCGCGAGATCGAAGCGAACATCCAGCGGTACCTGGATGCGCTGGACACGAACGATCGAACTGCGCCCAGCGACTGGCTTGAGAAAACGGCACGGCTGAGCGTCAAGCTCGACGAGCTCCGGCAGAAGATGAAGGCGCTGCAGGTCATGCGCGACCGGGTTCAAGCTGCACCGGACGGTCAGGTCTCGCTGACGGACCCGGACGCACGTGTCATGACCACGCACAGCAATACCGGCACGGCCATGGTCGGATACAACGTGCAGGTCGCCGTCGACGCCAAGCACCATTTGATCGTGGCTCACGAGGTGACCAACACCGGCAGCGACAGGGCACAACTCAGCAAGATGGCCCATGCCGCTCGCGAAGCGATGGGGACGAAGCGCCTGAAGGCCATCGCGGACCGGGGGTACTTCAGCAGCGCGCAAATCAAGGCGTGCAGCGATGCAGGCATCGACCCCTATGTTCCCAAGCCGACGACCTCGAACGCCAAGGCAGAAGGTCGGTTCGACAAAGCGGACTTCGTGTACATCGCTCGCGACGACGAGTACCAATGTCCCGCAGGGCAGCGCGCGATCTACCGGTTCACGCGCGAAGAGAGTGGTCTACAGATGCGACGGTACTGGACGAGTGCCTGCCCCGAGTGCCCGATAAAGGCACGCTGCACACCCAGCGACTACAGACGAATCTCAAGGTGGGAGCACGAGGACGTGCTCGAAGCCATGCAGCGACGCCTTGATCGACAACCCGACGCCATGTTGTTGCGGAAGAAGACCATCGAGCACGTCTTCGGAACATTGAAGCACTGGATGGGCTGGACACACTTCCTCACGCGCGGCATCGAGCATGTGAGCACCGAGTTCAGCCTCAGCGCGCTCGCATACAACCTCAAGCGCGTCATCGCGGTCCTGGGCATTGCCAAAACGATGAAGGCGATGAAGTTGGTGGGTGCGTGAGCGCCCTTTTATGCCTTCAGAAGGGGCTACTTGGCCAAATGAAGTGACTCGGGGCAATGAAGCAATCGTGCGCACACTGTGGGCCTGGAAGGCTCGTATGGGTCGTACCGCGCGCCCATGCCGCCTGGCACAGCTTCAATCGGCGGAGCGGGCTGTTCTCACACAGTCTCCAGCGGTTGCTGTCATTTGCGCCGAGTCTCCGCATGGCAGCTCTCGGCCACGAGCCGACAGTGGCGGCAGGCCGGTTCCGGGTCTCTCGACTCTTCGACATCGCGCCCGGTGCCCACAGATACACTCCTGCGCTCAGACAGCGAGTCACCGGGAGAGGGACGCTTCGATGCCGATGTCGATGACCAGGCGGGCTGCCGTCACGGTGCTGCTCGCCGGCGCTTTTGGCGGCGCGTTGTATTTCGCGTTGCGCGGACAGAAGCAGGAACTGCTGGAACGCGAGCAAGCGGCCGAAGCCGCTGCGGTGACGCCGCTCGCGGGCGTGATCTCGCTCGACGTCGAGCCCTTCTTCAAGGACCCGCGCGTCGTCAAGATCCTGAACGCCAAGCGCCTGCCCGTCAACGTGGTGCGTGTCGGCAGCCGCGAGATGGCGGCCAAGGTGGTGGCCGGATCAGCCCCCGACTTCCTGTTCCCTTCCGGCGTGGTGGCCGCCAACCAGGTGGTGGACGCGGCGCGCAAGGCCAACATCGCCGCGGCCCAGGTGTCGCCGTTCTTCACGCCGATGGTCATCGCCTCGTGGGAGCCGATCGCCAAGATCCTGGTCGCCAACGGCATGGCCAAGGCGATGGCGCCCAAGGTCTACGGCGTCGACATGGCCAAGCTGACCCAGGCCATGTTGGCCAAGGCGCGCTGGAAGGACCTGAAGGACAGCGGCGGCTACGACGTCGGCCGCAGCGTGCTGGTCTCGACCACCGACCTGCGGCGCAGCAACTCAGGCGCGATGTACCTGGCGCTGACCAGCAGCGCACTCACCGGCGACGTGCTGAGCAGCCATGCACAAGCGCGGGAGACCGCCGTCAAGCTGGCCGAACTCTTCAAGCG
>JANPGU010000064.1:0-5328 GCA_031424095.1 Gammaproteobacteria bacterium | reverse complement strand
TCGTTGATCAGCACATAGGAGTCAGGGATGCCGGTCGTCGAGCCGTCCAGATCGTGGATCGCCGCGCTTCGGTAGGCCACACCACCCCGGTTGTCACTATCAAACCTGGTGTCGATTTTCGGAAAGTACACGGGCTTGGCGTTGACGAACTTTGCACCCTTGACGGTGTTTTCGGTGGTAACCCCGGCGCCCGTGAACAACAGCCAGGAAAGCCCTCCTGCTCCGCGCTGTTTGTTGTCCTGGAAATTCACGAATGTCGTGTTCCACACGTCAAGACGGTAATCGTAGTACTCGTAGCCGCGGATCGGGAAATCGGGAATCAGCGGTTTCGGCAGACTGCGGCCGTAGGCTTTTTCTTCTGGCGTCGTCGGATTGCCGATGTTTTCGGTTTCGCCCACGAACAGCGAATCCACCACCCGCGAGGTAAACACGTCATCGCCGATGGAACCGGTCGACATCGTGTAACCAATGGCATTGTCCGCCGTCTTCAGATTGCTGACGAGAAACATCTCGCCGCGGCCCCAGAAGCCGCCATTGCGGTTCTTGTAGGTGGTGAGATTCTCGAAGCGTGTTTCCACCCTCTTGCTGTTGTTGTCAGCGGGGTTTTCCCTGGGCATGAGCGAGGGGCCGGCCAACCCGAAGATGTTTTCCACATTGATGTTCCGGTCGAACATGAACCCGTCGAAGTTGGAGTGGGCCGTATTGCCCCTGAATTCGCGGAACTTCGTGCGGCGTGGCCAGGTGTTCTTGGCGATGTCCGTGCCCTGGAACTGGCCTTGCGGGTGCTCCGGCATCGACAACCAGAAACCATTCTCATCGGAACCGGCGGCCACATTGTTGATGAAAATGTTGTCCGGATTGGTGATCCAGAAGGACGCCACCGTGTTATCCGAAGGCAGCAGCGTGTCCTTGCCCGAGAAACTCGCTGCCCTGTAGGCCGCGCGATTCTCGTTCGCAAAGCTGTTCTCTCCGTTGGGAGCGAGATTGGTCGGCGCGCAGGGCTTGCTGGTATGGCACTTGGTCTGGATGGCGAGGTTGTGCACGAACTCGTTGCCGTGCTCGATGCCGTCTTCCAGGAAGAAGCAGTGGCCGACAGTGTTGTAAGTGACATTGTTTTCGACGCGCAGGTCATTGGTGCCATGCACGGTGACGCAGCGGTTGTAGGTGTCGTGGATGGAGGCATTCTTGACGTACTGACCCTTCGCATCGCCGACCAAGTGCCAATGGATCGGGTAGCGAGCCAACGTCAGGTTCTGGCCCATGCGGTTCAGTTCTACACCTTCCACATACATGTGGCTCGACGGCATCGCCATGATGTGGCCGCCGAAGAAGGACTGTTCCGCATCAGCCGAGGCCTGCACTTTGACATTGCGAGTTAGCAGACCCACTTCGCCGCGTTCATCCACGTTGAAGGTGATCTTGCCGAAGTGCATGTAGGCAAGCGGCTTGTCGAGGGTGATCTTGTTGCCACTGATGGCGGCGATGCTGCGACGCTCGGCCTGGCGGGGATCGTAGTCCGTGGACGCCAGAATGATCTCGTCACCCACGCGCCACTGAGCGGCGTTCAGCACCTCGATCGAGTTGGCGCCGGCCTTGGCGGTGCTGGAAAGTTTGGTCCAGGAATTGGTGCGGTCACCGTGCAGGTTCAGCGTGCCGCCCGACAGCATTATGCCGCGGTCGCCCATGCCGGCCATGGCGTCTTCACCCTTCACGTTGTCGGTGAGGGTGATGGTCGCCTTGCGGGTGTGGGGCTTCGCTTCGGTGCCAATTTCCAGCTCGCCGTGCAACATGATCCACTCTGTGGTCAGTTCCAGGTCGGCATCGTCGGAGAAGGTAAGTTTGCCGTCGATCGAGAGGCCGCCGAGCGCCGCTGGGCTGACGTCGAGCACGACGTCCTTGTCTCTGCCGATGGTGACCTTGTCGCCTGCGGCGGGCACCTTGCGGTTCGGCCAGCTGGCAGGGTCGGACCAATTCGTGGCGGCGACAGCGGACACGCTGGCCAGTACCAATGCTGAAAGGAGCGACACGACAAGGAACGAGCGATTCTTTCTGCTCATGACATCAACCCCCGATTTGAGCCCTATCCTAAGCGACCCACCGGCATCACATCAAAGCAGGACGGAAGTCCTCGAACTACTTTCGCGGCACCGCCTTGCCGTAAACCTCAATGAAACCCAGCGACGAGTAGCCGCCGAAGCCGTGGCCACTGCCCGGCGTCAGATCGATGAAGCCCACTTCATCCACCTTGCTCAAATCCACTGTGGGCAGCAGCGTGCCCTTGGTAGTGAGCGTGGCGGTGTCGAGCACCAGCCAGCGCACGGTGGCGAGGTGGAAATCCACCAGTCGATATTCGAAATCATTGTCGTCGGCGAAGTTACCCACCAGCGTGGTGTCGTCCGCCAGCTTCACCATCGGGCGAATCTGATGGAACCCCGAGGTGCGCGACTTCCAGGTGATGTGCGCCTTGCCACTGAGATCCGCATAACTGTCCTTGATCTTCAGCGTGACGCCACACGCCGGCTTGCACATGCCCGTCCAGACATGCGGTTCGCCATTGGCTGAATTCAGGTCAGGCGCGACGGGACCATAAACAGTTAACAGCAAATCGGGATTGGCCACCATCGCCTGCACAACAGCACGGCTGTGGGAGTGGGCGTCGGCTTCCATGCTTCCTTGAATAGCAGAGGCAACGGCGGCTCCGGTGGCTGACGGTTTGCCGGTGCCTGCGCCTGTACCAGCGTGGCGAACAGCAGGCCAGTGAGGACAGTCAGGCGGCGGATGCAGTGCATGGGAACTACTTCGAACTGATCAGCTGCATGTAATCGGCCGTGGGAGCGCCCTCCATCAGCTCACCGAGTTTGGCGAACATCGCCTTCGCCTTCTCGCTCTGCCCGTGTGCGGCAACGGCGGCAGCGTCCTTGTAGCGCTCGATGATCACATAGACCGTCGGATCGGCCGCCATGACCAGCAGGTCGTACTGCACATTGCCGGGTTCGCTGTGCGCCACTTCCTTCTGCATTTCGAGCCAGAAGGCCTTCATTTCCTCGCTCTTGCCGGGCTTCGCCTTGAATTTCACCACCATCGTGTTGGTGTTGGCCGGGCGCGCGGCGGGCCTGCCAGCCTGGGGTTCCGCAGCCATCAGTGGCAGCGTGAGAGCAATGAGTGCAGCGGTCAGGATCAGTTTCATTTGGACCTCGGGCAAGGGTTTCGTGACGATCAACGGTACTTATCGGCTGACACTTATGCTGGCTTGCATGACCGTCGGAAGGATTGGAAGGGCTGGATCCTGGGGGACTACCAGCTTGACCCAGAGAGCGTTCTCGCCCTTGAAATACGAGGTTTCGCTCGCCTTGCGCAATGCGTCCAGGCTGTCCTGCTTCGTCCCGGAGGCTGCATTGGCAAAACCCGGCAGTTCAAACAGGACCCATGAGTCTTTGTTCATTTCACTCAGGTTGAGGGAGACTTCGCGTCTTTCGGTTTTCACCCGGACCTCGGTGCCGGCACGCACGGTGCTCTGGTTGCCCGTGATCTTGAAATCCTTGCCATTGCGAACAAGTTCGATGGGCGGCTCGGGGGCTCTGGCAGGCGCGGCAGCAGCTGCCGCAGCTGCCGCGATCTGCTGTGCCGGACCGGCGCTGGGGTTCAGACCACCAGCTCGGGAAGCAGCAGCAGGGCCGACACCGCGAAAGTACAGGCGCCCGACATCACCCTTGCACACCGAGGCATTCCAGGTCGGCTGGATCTTGCAGGTGCTGTCAGTGGCAACAGTGTTGAACTCGCCGTCGTGGAGCAGCACATAGGAGTTGGGGATGCCGGTAGCCGAGCCGTCCAGATCGTGGATCGCCAGCGACCGGTAGGCCGAACCACCCCTGTTGTCGTTATCGAAGCGGATGTCGTACTTCGGAAAATACACGGGTTTGGAATTGACGAATTTCGCACCCTTGATGGTATTTTCGGTCGTGACGCCCGAGCTCGTGAACAACAGCCACGAGAGCGCTCCGGCCTTACGCTGGGCGTTGTCCTGGTAATTCACGAAGGTCGTGTTCGCCACGTCAACGCGGTAGTCGTAATACTCATAGCCGCGGATCGGGAAGTCGGGAATCAGGCGCTTCGGCAGGCTGCGGCCATAGACTTTTTCCTCCGGCGTCACGGGGTTGCCAATGTTTTCGGTTTCAGCCACGAACAGCGAATCAACCACCAGCGACGTAAACGCCTCTCGGCCGAAGTCACCGGACGACATCGTGTAGCCAATGGCATTGTCCGCCGTCTTCAGATTCCTGACGACAAACAGCTCGCCGCGGCCCCAGAAGCCGACATTGCGGTTCTTGTAGGTGATGAGATTCTCGAAGTGCGTCTCCAGGCTCTTGCTCTTCGGGTCAGCAGGGTTTTCCCTGGGCCCGTACGCGTTGCCGGCCAAGCCGAAGGTGTTGTCCACATTGATGTTGCGGTCGAACATGAACCCGTCGAAGTTCGAGTGCGCAGTGTTGCCCCTGAATTCCCGGATTTTGGTTCGACGTGGCCAGGTGGCCTTGCTGATCTCGGTGCCAAGGAACTGGCCGTTGGGGTGCTCCGGCAACGACAACCAGAAACCATTCTCATCGGAACCCGCGGCCACGTTATCGACAAAGGTGTTGTCCGGATTGGTGATCCAGTACGACGCCACCGTGTTGTCTGAGGGCAGCACCGTGTCTTTGGCGGCAAAGCTCACCTTCCTGACCTCCAGGCGATTCTCGTACGTGTAGTCGTTCTCTCCGTTTGCGGCGAGGTTGGTCGGCACGCATTTCTTGGTGGGATGGCACTTGGTCTGGATGGCGAGGTTCTTGACGAACTCGTTGCCAGTCTCGATGCCGTCCTCGAGGAAGAAGCAATGGCCCACGGTGTTGTAGGTCACATTGTTCTCAATGCGCAGATTGTTGGTGCCGTGCACGGTCACGCAGCGGTTGTAGGTGTCGTGGATGGCCGCGTTCCTGATGTACTGGCCCTTGGCATCGCCGTTCACATGCCAGTGGATCGGATAGCGTGCCAGCGTCATGTGCTGGCCCATGCGATTCAGTTCAACGCCCGAGACATACATCCTGCTCGACGGCATCGCCATGATGTGGCCGCCGAAATACGACTGTTCCGCATCGGCCGAGGCCTGGATCTTGATGTTGCGAGTGAGCAGACCCACTTCGCCGCGCTCGTCGACGTTGAAGGTGATCTTGCCGAAGTGCATGTAGGCCAGCTTCTTGTCGAGCGTCAACCTGTTGCCACTGGCTGCGGTGATCGTGCGCCGCTCTGCCTGGCGCGGATCGTAGTCCGTCGACGCGAGGACGATCTCGTCACCCA
>JANPGU010000063.1:0-17092 GCA_031424095.1 Gammaproteobacteria bacterium | reverse complement strand
ACACTGGTTAAGCTTTTGGTCGGGAAACGATGCGTTTGCAGCACTAATGCCGACGACAATGCCTGTCCATATTCGGCCGAGTAACCACCCGAACTGAACGAAACCCCACTGAATAAGTTTGGAGAAAATCGGCCGCGCATTATGCCACAGGCCCGTAGGTGCTCCGCGCCTTGGCGAAAACTCCTATTCGTGGGATCGACCGGCCCCACCGCCCGCTCGTTTGGCCAGTGTTTCCCGCGCAAACATCGCAAACCGCCCCTCGTCCAGCGCCTGGCGCATCTGTCGCATCAGGTCGAGGTAGAAATACAGGTTGTGCAGGGTATTGAGCCGGGCGCCGAGGATCTCGTTGCACTTGTCCAGATGTCGCAGATAGGCGCGGGAATAGTTGCGGCAGGTGTAGCAGCCGCATTCGGGGTCGATCGGGCCGGTATCGCTGCCATGGGCCGCATTGCGAATATTCACGACGCCGGTGGCTGTGAACAAATGGCCGTTGCGCGCATGGCGGGTAGGCATGACGCAATCAAACATATCCACGCCGCGCGCCACGGCCGCGATCAGGTCTTCGGGTCGCCCCACGCCCATCAGGTAGCGCGGGCGGTCGCGGGGAATGAACGGTTCCACGGCCTCGATCACGCCCAGCCGCACTTCCTCCGGTTCGCCCACCGCCAGGCCCCCGATGGCATACCCGGGAAAGCCCACTCTCAACAGCTGTTCGAGCGAGGCCTGCCGCAGCGGTGCATGCATGCCGCCCTGGATGATGCCGAACAGGTTGCCGCGCGGCGGCGCGGGATCTTCGCGGTAGTAATGCGCATGCGAGCGCGCCGCCCAGCGCATGGAACGTTCCATGGAATCGCGCGCCTGCGCTTCGGTGGCTGGCCATGGCGTGCAGTCGTCGAAGCACATGGCGATATCCGAACCTAGTGCGCGCTGCACATCCATCGAATCCTCCGGCGTCAGCCGCACCGGGCTGCCATCGATGGGTGACTGGAAGCTCACGCCCTCTTCAGTGATCTTGCGCATGGCCGCCAGGCTGAACACCTGGAAGCCACCGGAGTCCGTCAGGATGGGCTTCTGCCAGTGCATGAAGCCATGCAGGCCACCATGCGCGTTGATGACCTCCGTGCCGGGACGCAGCATCAGGTGGAAGGTGTTGCCGAGGACGATCTGTGCGCCGAGGGATTCCAGCTCTTCCGGCGTCATCGCCTTCACGGTGCCATAGGTGCCAACGGGCATGAAGGCCGGTGTTTCGATCAACCCGCGATCCAGTTGCAGGCGACCGCGCCGCGCCGCGTCTTCCTGTTTCAGCAGCGTGAATTCGATCATGCGCGCGCTCCGGCTGCTGCGGTCATCCACATTGCATCACCGTAGCTGAAGAAGCGGTAACGCTGCTGCACGGCGTGCGCATAGGACGCGAGCACGTTCTCGCGTCCGGCAAAGGCGGACACCAGCATCAGCAAGGTCGACTCCGGCAGATGGAAGTTGGTGATCAGCGCATCCACGACACGGAAATGATAGCCCGGCGTGATGAACAGGCGGGTGTCACCGCCGCCTGCGACGAGCTTGCCACTGCCCGCGGCGGATTCCAGCGCGCGCGCCACCGTCGTACCCACGGCGACCACACGACCACCGGCAGCGCGACACCGCGCCACCGCATCCACCAGCAACTGCGGCACGATGTAGCGCTCCGCGTGCATCACATGCTGCGCGATATCGTCAACGCGCAACGGCTGGAAGGTGCCGGCTCCCACATGCAGCGTTACCTCCGCGCGCCGCGCGCCCAACGCGTCGATGCGTGCGATCAGCGCGGCATCGAAATGCAGACTGGCGGTGGGTGCAGCCACCGCACCAGGATCACGCGCGAAGATGCTCTGGTATCGCTCGCGGTCCGCCGCATTGGCGGTTCGATCGATGTAGGGTGGCAGCGGCACGGCGCCATGTGACTCAAAGAAGGCCAGCACTTCATCCGGAGTCTGGATTTCCCACAGATCACCGCCGGGCGTTTCGACACGGGCCATCACAAGCAGCTCGCCGCCAGGGGTCCGCAGACGCAAGCCGGGGCGGATCGGTTTGCTGGCGCGCATCTGCACCTGGGCGCGGCGCTCGCCGACCGCACGTTCCAGAAAAATCTCGACGCGGCCGCCGGAAGGCTTGGTGCCAAAGAGGCGTGCCGCGACGACGCGGGTGTCGTTGAAGACCAGCAGGTCTTGGGGCCGCAGCAGACCGGGCAGGTCCGTGAACAACCGGTCTGCAAGCTGACCACTGCCACCATCGAGGCAGAGCAGCCGGCTGGCAGAGCGCTCGGGCAGAGTGGCCTGGGCGATCAGCTCGGGCGGAAGTTCAAAGGTAAAGTCGGCGCGGCGCATGGGGCCGCGCATGGTATTCGCGGCCCCGCCTGCCGTCCACGCTCAGTCTTCGTCGCGGCCGCCCGGTGCGGTGACTTCGATGCTCTGCGCCTTGCGGTCGCGCTGCACCTTCAGGGTCAGCTTCTCGCCAGCCCGGTAGGAACGCAGGATGCGGCCCGCATGCTGGGCGCTGGTCGCCTCGCGGCCGTCGATGGCCAGGATCACGTCCCCGTCCTTCAGCTTGAAGGGCGAGTTTGCCCCGGCCCGCACGACCAGCACGCCGGTTTTCACGCCGAAATAGCTGCCGAGCTGTTCGGAAAGCGTTGCGAACTCCATGCCGCGAAAGCGCGTGCCGAGCTCATCGAACCGGCGCAGTTCGATCTGCTGGCGCTGCAGCATCGGACCCGCCATGCCCGGACCGCCAGGAATGCCCGGTCCGCGTTCCAGCGCGAATCTGCGCACGCCTGGAGCCAGGCCGCCCGGCCCACCGGGACCACCGGGACCACCGGCCATGCCAAAACCACCCGGGCCGCCCGGCCCGCCGGGAAAGCGCCGCGCATCAAAGGTCATGGGTGGCGGGGAACGAGGAGTGACTTCCAGGTTCAGCTTCTTGCCGTCGCGAAGCACGGTGACGGCTACCTTCTTGTCGGGATCCTGTTGCCGCATCTTTTCGACCAGCGCATTACCCGGGTTGCTGTCCCTGGTGAGGTCGTCGCCACCGATGGAGGTAATGATGTCCCCCTCCTTGATGCCCGCCTCGGCTGCCGCGCCACCCGGACTGACATTGCCCACATGCGCGCCGTCCTTCTCACCACGCTGCACGATGGCAACGCCAAGCAATGCCCGGGGCGGCGGCATGCCACCCGGATCAACGCCGATCCGCATGTTGAACCGGCGGCCCATCTGGCCGGAAAGCTCGGCCACCTCGCGCACGGCGGCATCAAGACGCTGCTGGGCGGCGGCCAGCTTTTTTTCCGTATCGTCCTGCGAGGCCGCGCCGGCAGCTGGCGCCTCTCCGGCGGGGGTCAACACCGGCAAGGCGCACAGCGCCAGAGCTGCCAAGAGAGAAGTCCTGCCCATCATCTTCATGATCGAATCTCCTTAAAGGCTCAGTAGCGAATGCGCGTAGCTGACGCGCTGCAATGATTCATTCAGTTGCGCGCGGGTCGACTCGAGCCGCTGCAACTGTTCAACCGGCGCGGCCTGCACACGCGCCACCGACAATTGCGCATCGAGCACGGCGATGTGATCTTCCAGCTCCGTGGTCACATCGAACTGATCCAGATCGATGAGTGCCGGCGCAGCGCTGGAATCCGCCGTTGTGGTTTGCGCAGGCAGAGGCGCCGCCGTCATCCACTGCTGCGGCGGCGACTGCGTAACCAGCGCCGCCAGGGAAACCAGGCCCAATGCTGCGATCGTTCCGGCCGCGCCAAGCAAGGTCGAGCGCCGCCGCCCGATGGCCGCTGCACGCCGCTGCTCGAATACTTCGAAATCAAATGGCGCTGCGCTGGCACCACGTGCCGCCAGCGAGCGCAGCTCTTCCTGCGTGTTCATGTCACCTGACCTCGTGTTGCAATCTGCGCGGGCAGCAGCCGTGCCTGGGCCGCGCCGTCGGTCAGCTGGCTGCGCAGCAGCGCGTGCGCGCGTGCCAGCTGTGATTTCGAAAAACTCACCGTGCGGCCGAAGGCCGCGCCGATTTCCTCGTGGGTCAGACCTTCCACGTCGTGCAGCCACAGGACGGTGCGCGGCGTATCGGCCAGCTCCGCGAGGGCGCGTTCCAGATCGATGAGCTCGGCAAGTGGGGGATCCACGGACTGCAGCGTGGGCCCCGTTGAGGATTCCTCATCGGAGCCCCATTCGCGCCAGGCGCGCCGAGCCTTCTGCCAGGGCGAGCGCAGGTGCGCAAGACACTGGTTCAAGGTGATCTGCCGCACCCAGACACCAAACGGCGCGTCACCGCGCCAGCCAGGCAGGCTGCGCAGCACCGCGATCATGCTCTCCTGGAACACGTCTTCGGCAGCGGTCCGGTCGCGCAGTACCCGCTGCGCCAGGGCAAACATGGGTGCTGCCAGCTGCTCGTAAAGCCGTCGCTGGGCGACGCGGTCGCCCGCTGCCGCGCGGCGCAGGCAGTCCTCGTCGACCTGGATATCCAGAAACCGGCTCATACCCCCTAGGATGCGCCGACCCGTGAAAAGGTCGCAGCAGGCGGGAAAGAAATTTCATACCATTTGCGCCCCACGCGTGCCCGTGTGGCGGAACTGGTAGACGCAGCAGACTCAAAATCTGCCGATCGCAAGGTCGTGTCCGTTCGATTCGGACCATGGGCACCAAAACTGACGCTCAGGGCCGCAGCGCCTTGCTGGAAATGAACTGCGTGACTATCCATTTTTCACCCGAGGTTGGCGGTGAACCGGTGTGCAGCATGCGCCGGTCGGGCGACAGGTCCGGGTGCGCGTTGATGAAAAACAGCCCGTCGCCTGGCCGACCTCGGTGCACGAGCCCGAGTTCAGGGAAGGTGGTCTCGCCGCCCTCGTAGGCATCATTCAGGTACAGCAGGAAGGTAATCATCCGCTGACCCATTGCCTCGATCTGCTGCGCGTAGTCGCGGGCCTTGGCGTCGATGAAGTCGAAATGCGGCGTGATCTGCTCGCCCACGTTGTAATGCAGGATCGTCGGTTGCTCGAGATGCTGGATGCGGTAGCCACAGGTGAGCGCCATGCGCGCCTGCACCAGGATCTGCACCACGTCGAGCGTGGCGCAGTCGTACATCGCCATGGTGTTGGTGCGCATGCGATGCACCTCGACCTTGCGATCCACCGAATCGTAGACCAGCGCGGGCTGCAGCTTTCCCTCAGCTCGGCCGATCAGCCAGGTGCACACTTGCAGCGGCACGAGGCCCGACACACTGTGGACCTTTTCGTGCAAGGCCACTGGAGCGACGGGCTGCAGCCACTCGGCCAGTGGCACGCGCGCGGCCATCGTTGCCCAGTCTGCTGCCGGCGCGCCGGGCGGTTGCAGGCAAGCCAGCTGGCCTTGCGCGGCTGCATCGCCCGCCGCCGCGGCCTGCCCCAGCAGCTGCAGCGCGCCCTCCCAACCTTGTTGCACGTAGACGCCACCGGCCGTCAGCGCCGCCCCTCGGGCCAGCGCGCGCGGCTCGCCGCCCCGCATCGCCTCGATCAGCAGGGGAAGCGCATGCTGCGGCGAGATCGGCGTACGGTCGCCGACCAGCAGGCGGTGCCCGAGCTCGGACATGGCCGCAAGATCGCCCTGCCGGCTGGCACGGCTCAGGGCTTCGTAGGCTTCCTGGTGGCTGCCGGCCGCATCGAGGCTGCGCACAGCCTCGAGTGCGGCGGAAGCATTTGGCTGGCGGCGGCCGAAGGTCAGAGATCGACCGACAGGTTGAGGGAATAGCGTCGACCGACGAGATCGTCGAAGGGACTGAAGCTGCCGAAGCCCTGCATCGGGTCGCGCAGGTCGTAACCACCCCAGCTCGGCCTGCTATTGAGCAGGTTGCTGATGCTGAGCGAAGCATTCACCGGGCCGATCCGCGTGCCGAAGGTGCCGTTGATCTGGTTAAAGGTGCGGTAGCCGGCAAACAACGGACTGCGCTCGACGGTCGGCGTCTGCGTACCGGTGATGTTCCTCGTAGCGGCAAAAGTGGTTGGAGTCTGCGTGCCGAGACGATACTGCCAGGTGAGGATTGCGCGATGACGGCCCCAGTTGTACCCGACACCGGTGCTGGTGCGGATGCGCGAGGCACCGTTGAACCCCGCATAGTCAGCCAGCTTGTCGGGGCTCCCGGAATACCGCTGGATCTGGTCCATGAGGTAGTTGCCGGTGAGCGAAACAGACAGCGAACCCGGCAGACTGCCGAGGCCCAGATCCGTCAGTGGCGCGGTCCAGTTCAGACCCACATCCAGGCCGCGAATGACGAGCTTGTCCTGGTTTTCATATGGGTTGAAAACGCGCGAGATCGCGCCGCTGACCTGGTCGCGCTCGATCAGCTTGCAGTAGCCACTTGGATCGTTGAGCAGCAGCTGCGGATTGCTGCCATTGATGTTGTAGCAGGAGTTCACGATCGCGGTCGTCCTGGTCACATCGATCGGGTCCGAGACACGCGCTTCGTACCAGTCCAGCGTGCCCGTCAGGCGCGCCAGCAGCGGTGAACTGAAGGGTGAGCGGAACGCCAGGCCGATCGTCCAGGTGTCGCCGCGCTCGTTCTTCAGATTCTCGTTGCCATCCAGCAATATCGCGCCGACCGAATTGTCGTTGAAATTGTTCGGATCCGCATTGAATGCCGAGGCCGCATTGCCAATCATCGCACTGCACAGCTGCTGCAACCTGGCGCGCACGGCCGGATCCGTGGCCGGCTGGTTGGAGGGACGGCCGTTGAAGGTGGTGACGTTGAGGCCGGTGTTTGGAGTCGGGTCGTTCCGGCAGGGATCGACCGCTGCATCGCTGAACTGGGCGCTGCCGGTCGGAGTCTGGAACAGCTCGGCGATATTGGGCGCGCGCTCTGCACGGTTGTAGCCGCCCCGCACTCGCAACCATTCCACCGGCGCCCAGCTGGCCAGGGCCTTGTAGGTATCCACCGTCTGGCCGGTGCTGTAGTCCGAGTAGCGATAGCCCAGTTCCAGCTCCAGGTTGTTGACGAATGGCAGGTCCTTCAACAGCGGCACGAGCATCTCGCCGTAAATTTCCTTGGCAGTCACGCCCGCATCGATGGAACCCGAACCGAACGCGCCCGCCGAGGTATCACCGATGTAATCCAGTTCACGGATGGAATCCGGCTTGAACACGAAGTCGTTCTTGCGATAGGTGGCGCCGAGCGCGGAACGCACCTGACCCGCAGGCAGGGTGAACAGCCCGCCCTGCAGGGTCAATTCATGAATGCGCTGGGTCATGTCGCTGCGGTCGGCCTCGTTGGCCGACAGCGCCTCAAGGCAATCCGCGGACGGCGCAAAGCCCTGGTCGAAGGGGCCCAGACCGCTCTGGCAGGTCAGGAACTTCGAGCTGACTCCCACCTGGTCGAAGCCCCTGCCGTAGTTCGGTGCCGTCATCAGCCGCGCGTAGTTGGAAAGTGGCGCGAAGCCGACGAAATCGGTGGTCGTCTTCGAATCGCCCTGGGACATGTAGTACTCCCATTTCCAGTCCCCGAGGCCGGTGTCGCCACGCAGTCCAGCGGCAAAGTTGTACAGGCGGGTGGTGTTCAACGTACCGCGCGGCGGCAGATAGCCCAGCTGCGTATTCAGTGCCCAGCGCGAATTGGGTCCGCATTGGGTCAACGGCGTGTTGGTATTCGTGTCGGTCTGCGTGATGTAGTACGTGTTGGTGGTCGGATTCAGGACCGCTCCCGGCGTGCCCGGGGTCACAACGGATCGCAACGTGCAGTTGTTCGGCAGACCCTGGAAGGCGCCGCTCGTGATGACACCTCCTGGCGTCGGGCGGGATTCCAGCAGCGTGCGCAGTCCACCCTTGGTGATCACTCGACCGCTCGAGTCGAACACATCCCCAGGCAGCGGGAAGGCCTGCGCCATGGTGCAGCCGCCTGTCGCCGGACAATTGGTGCCCTTGACCCCGCCCGCGCGGTATGACGTCACGGTGGTGCCGACCGGTGCTGCCGCACTGCCCACCTGCACCACCGAAGGCAGGTAGATGGGCGACAAGCCGTTCACGTCGGTGGCGGCGAATGGCACTGCCACACCGAAGGTGGGGCCGGAAAACGGCGCCGGCTCACGTCGGGTCTCGGTGTCCGAGGCAGCAAAATTGAAGCTGGCAAAGGCCGTGACGTGGTCGGAGATTTCGTAGTCGGCATTGCCCACCAGGGTGTACCCCTCGCGCGGCCCGGTAAGCCGACGATCCCAGTCGATGCGGTTCTGGGTCGGATTGCAAAGGTTGCCGCCAAACGCCGTACTGGACGCAGCAACGGTTTGTGAAGTCACCGCGCCAGTCGTGGCATTGAGCGTGGGTGCCGAGAAGGTGCAGGTGGTCTCGACGGGATCCTGGGAGCGTGGCTTGTAGTTCTGCGGCCCATACGCAAGGGCCACCCCATTGGCCGTGGGGGTCTGCGACGCGCGGGTGTAGACGCTGCCATCCTGGTTCACATACCAGCCGCCTCCGAAGGGGCCCGTGGTGGAGGTGATGCAATTGGCTGTGCCGCAGGTGCGATTGGGAAAGATCGCCAGTGCCGCGGCTGTCGTCGGCTGATTGCCCGCCCACACGCCCAGGAAGGGGAAGAACTGCCCGGCGGTCGTGGAGGTACTGGACGTGTAATACGAATCCCAGCCAAAAGCGAAGTCGCCGTTCGAGGAAAAGGGCGATTCCAGCACCTCGCGGAAGGCAGGGTGATTGCGCCAGAGGGTGCTGTTGCGTTTGCTGTATTCGATGCCGATCAGCACGCTGCCGCGACCGTCGGCCATCTTGGCGCCCATCAGGCCGCCGACCTGGATTTCGCCGCCGTCGCCCACCTCGTTCACGCCATTGCGCACCTGCAGTTTGAGGCCCTCGAATTTGTCGCGCAGGCGGATGTTGGTGACGCCTGCCAGCGCGTCAGCGCCATACACAGCCGAAGCGCCGCCCGTGATCACTTCGACGCCAGCCATGGCGATGGTGGGAATGGTGTTCAGATCCACCGTCATGCCGGCGTTTTCCGGCATGCCGCGGTGGCCATTGATGAGAGTGAGCGAGCGGCCGGCGCCAAGGCCGCGCAGGTTCACATTGGCTGCACCCGGAACCACGATGCCGATGATGCCGGCGTTGTCCGGCAGCAGCGTGCTGTTAGAGGCATCGCCCGTGCCGCGGCCGCCGTCCACGCCATTGGCGCCCTGCAGCGTGGTCACGGCGGCGGAGGTCAAGCCAGCGCCACCTGCCATGAACTGCGGCAGGTCATTGAGGGCCTCTTCCACTGAAATGAAGGGACTGTCCTCGATCTTCTGCTGATCGACCGTAACCAGCGGGCTGTTGCTGGACATGTCCTTGCGCACGATGCGAGAACCGGTGACCTGCACTTCCTGCAGGATCACTTCCTTTTCCTCGGCCTTCTGGGCTTCCGCGGCGCGAACCTGCGGCGCCCAGGCCGTTGCAACGGCTGTACCGAGGATCGCTGCCACAGCGACGCGCACAAGATGACCTTCGTTGCGAACTTGGTGAGACACTTTGCCAGCCCCTCGCTTGTTGTAATTCAATACACATCCGCGCCCGTATCGTCGGCACCGTCGGATTTCCCTGTCTGGGAATTTGCGCCATGTCGTATGGCGGACGCAATCCCTCATTTGCTTCGCCTGGCTCAAAAGTGTCCTGGTTTCCTCCTATCGAAAGGATTTGAGCCGGCTGGATCAAGAGTATGGCGCCATAGTGATAGGCTCATGCCGGTGGACGCAAAGCTCGAACAGATCGAAATGAAGATCGCCTATCTGGAGCAGGCTAACGCCGAACTCAGCGATGTGGTCTATCGTCAGCAGCAGGAGCTGGATGCGCTGCGCGTGCTGATCGCGGAGACCACCGCCAGGTTCCTGCAGGCCCCGGCCGGGGCGACCACCTACACGGCGGAGGAAGAGCGGCCGCCGCACTACTGACGCGGTTGCCGGCGCCCACCGAACGGTCAGACCCGTCCACCAACACGCTGGCCTGCCGCGTTGATGAGCAGTTCGCCGTCTTCCTTCACGAACGGTCCCTTCTGCGGCAAGGGCAGGATGTCGAGCACCAGCTCCGAGGGCCTGCAGAGTCGGGTTCCCCACGGCGTGACGACGATGGGCCGGTTGATCAAGAGTGGATGCGCGAGCATGTGATCGAGCAACTGCGCCTCGGTCCAGTGATCGGCGCCCAGGCCCAGCGCTGCGTAGGGCGTGCCTTTCTCGCGCAGCAGCGCGCGCGGTCCGATTCCCATGTCATCCAGCAATACGGCAAGGGTAGCCTGATCCGGCGGATTGCTGAGATATTCGATGACCGTCGGTTCGACGCCGGCATTGCGGATCAGTGCCAGCGTGTTGCGAGAGGTACCGCAACCGGGGTGGTGATAGATCGTGACGTGCACAGGTTCGGTCATGAGTGAGCATCCCTGGAAGAGTTCGCGACAACGCTTGGAGCACGCTCGTACCAGCCGCGAGAGGCATTAACGATGTGCACTACCGACAGCATCACGGGCACTTCGATCAGCACACCGACGACGGTCGCCAGCGCGGCACCGGAATCGAACCCGAACAGGCTGATCGCCGCGGCCACGGCAAGCTCGAAGAAATTGCTGGCGCCGATCAGTGCCGAGGGACCGGCCACGCTGTGTGCCTCGCCCGCGGTCCGGTTCAGCACATAGGCCAGCGCTGAGTTGAAATAGACCTGGATGAGGATCGGCACCGCCAGCAGCGCGATGATCAGCGGTTGCCGCAGGATCTGCTCGCCCTGGAAGCCAAACAGCAGCACCAGCGTCGACAGCAGTGCGAATAGGCTGAGCGGCCCCAGTCTCGCCAGCACTGCGGCAAGCCGCGACGGCCCTGCAGATGCCAACAGGCCCCGTCGCAGAATCTGGGCAAGGAACACCGGAACAACGATGTAGAGACCCACCGAGAGCAACAGCGTGCTCCACGGCACGGTGATCGCGGAAAGGCCCAGCAGCAAGCCGACCAGCGGCGCGAACGCCACCACCGTGATCAAGTCGTTGAGCGCCACCTGCGACAGCGTGAAATGCGGCTCGCCGTTCGACAGGTTGCTCCACACGAACACCATCGCCGTGCATGGTGCAGCGGCAAGCAGGATCAGCCCTGCGATGTAGGAATTGATCTGGTCTGCCGGCAGCCACTGCCGGAACAGGCCGCCGATGAACAACCAGCCCAGCAGCGCCATGGAGAAGGGCTTCACCGCCCAGTTCACGAACAGCGTGATTCCGATGCCGCGCCAATGCCTGCGCACCTGGCCAAGTGCGGCGAAGTCGATCTTCATCAGCATTGGAATGATCATCAGCCAGATCAGCACCGCCACGGGCAGGTTGACGCTGGCCACCTCGGCCGCACCGATGGCCTGAAACACGTCCGGCAGCCAGTGGCCAAGGCCAATTCCGACCACGATGCAACCGGCGACCCATAGCGTCAGGTAACGCTCGAAGGCAGACATCGATCAGCTCGCGCCGATCATGCCGCCCGCTTGCGGCGAGCAGCCACTGGCACGCGCACTGGCTGGCATTCGCTGTCGCAGATTTCTGCGCTATCGGCGCAGCAGTTGTCGGTAAGGTAAGAAACCAGTGTGTTCATCGCCGCGAAATCCGCGCTGTAGATCAGCTGCCGACCCACGCGGCGCTGGATGATCAGGCCCGCGCGTTGCAACGACTGCAGGTGAAAAGTCAGGGACGAAGGCAACAACCCCACCTTTGCACCGATGGCCCCGGCCGCGAGGCCGGCGGGGCCACGCTTCACCAGCGCTCGATAGACGGCCAGCCTGTGCTGGTGGGCCAGGGCTCCAAATGCATTGCTGGCAGCGGTGCTGTTCATTGGAAATTACGATATTTCAATTAACATCGTAATGTCAAGCAAGCGACTGCGGGCGTGAGCAGAGACTGGTTCATCCGACGTCGAGGACATCCTGCGAATCGGCCGTTTCACGTTCCACCAGCGTGGCCACGGTCGCATCCAGCGGTTCCGGCTTGCCGAACAGGTAGCCCTGCCCGAAGTCCACGCCCAGCCGTCGCAGCAACTCCGACTGCTGCTGGTCTTCCACGTATTCGCCCACGGTCTGCAGCACGAAATCGCGCGCCAGTTGCACGATGCCGCGCACGGCGGCCTCGGACTTCTTGTTGGTGGTGATGTCGCGCACGAAGCTGCCGTCGATCTTGAGCCGCGTGACCGGCAGCTGGTGCACGTAGGCCAGCGAATTGGCCCCGGTGCCGAAATCGTCGATGGCAATGCCGCAACCCGCCTGCCGCAGCCGCCGCATCACCTCCGCTGCCTTGTTCAGGTTGCCGGCCGCCGCCTGTTCGGTGACTTCGACCACGATGCAGCCCGCGGGCAACTTCGAGCGCTTCAGTTCCTCGATGAAATGCGTGGCGAACTGCGCATCGCAGAGCGACTGCCCGGAAACGTTGATGGCCATGGTGATGCGCTGGCGCGCCAGCACTTCGCGGTGCGGCGCGAGGATCGCAAAGGCGTGGTCGACGACATAGCGATCCAGTGCGGTGAGCAGCTGATAGCGCTGTGCCACTGCCAGCAGGCGCGCAGGATCTCCCCCGCCGTCAATGCCTTCCCTGAGCCGCAGCAGCAGTTCGAAACCAAGCGGATGCTTGCGGTCACGCAGCGAAACGATGGGCTGTGCATACAATTCGAGCTGACCGTCGCGGATCGCATCGCGCAGGTCGGTGGCCGCGAAATCCTCATCGTGCCGCCGGATCACGCTGGCATCATTCGACGCATGCGTCTCGATGCGTGAGCGGCCGCGCTCCTTGGCAAGCTGCAGCACCAGGTCGGTCGACAGCAGCACCTTTTCTATGGGCTTGCCGGCGAAACTGTATTCGGCAATGCCGCAGCTGACGGTGAGGCGGGGAAAGTCGTCCTGGCCCTTGATTTCCACTCCCGCCAGCGCGGACTGCAGCGCGGTGGCCAGCTGCGCGGCTGCGCCGGTATCCAGATCCGGCAGGAACATCGCGAATTTGCCGCCTTCCAGCCGGGCGATCAACGCGTTCTGCGGCAGCAGAGGGGGCTCCATCAGGCGTCCGCAGGCAGAGATGACGTCATCGCCCACCGCCACACCACGCGTGTGATTGAGGGGACGCAGGCCGTCGAGGTCGGCAAGGATCAGCGCGCCGCAGCCCGTGCTGCGCTGTGAAATCACCGTATACAAACCACGGCGCGACAGATGGCCCGTGGCCGGATCGAACTCACGCATCAGGCGCCGGGCCAGCCGCATGCTCTGCACCTGCGCCAGCACTGCCGTCCAGGTGTCGAAGCGCGGCGACGTGAGTTCGCGGGCAAATACCAGCCATGCGGGGCAGCGTGCCGTGCCGGTATCCACGGGTACGATCAGCAGCCGGCAGGCGGCGCGCCGCTCGACGCGCGCATCCTCTCCCTGCAGGATCGTGGATTGTCCGTCGCGGTGATCCATGTCGGTGATGCGCGCGGGAACACCATCGAATTCCGTTGCCACGGGAACGGAAATGGCATCGCCCTTCTTCGTGACATGCAAACGCATACGGCAATAGGGCATCCACAGCAGGACGGCATCGGCGCCCATGCGCTTGCCCAGATCCCGCAGCACGTCGGGCAGCGCAATACGGTCACGCACGCGACGGCGCATTTCATGCCCGAGGCGCATCATGGCCAGATCCGCGCCATGACGGCCGGACGCACTGTTATCCTTTGAATCCATTCGGTCCGGTCAGCTGTGGATCAGCGCAGATGATTGCCGGCCGCAGCGTTGCCCGGGTGTGACGCAATTCGCAGCTGATCTGGCGGCATATGTGATGGACAAGCAATTCTGCTGCTATTGCGGCAACAACACGGTTATCACTGTTCCGGCAGGTGACCATATGCCGCGCCGCGTGTGCCCCGGCTGCGGCGCGGTGCACTACGAGAACCCGCGCATCGTGGTCGGCTGCGTGCCGGAACACGCGGGCAGGATTCTGCTGTGCCGACGCGCGATCGAGCCGCGCCGTGGTTACTGGACCGTGCCCGCCGGGTTCATGGAGAACGGTGAGACCATGGAGGCCGGCG
Source organism: Gammaproteobacteria bacterium (assembly GCA_031424095.1). Taxonomy (GTDB): domain Bacteria; phylum Pseudomonadota; class Gammaproteobacteria; order Steroidobacterales; family Steroidobacteraceae; genus ZC4RG30. The sequence goes on along the minus strand of JANPGU010000063.1, from coordinate 3,063 downwards.
CGGCGCGCGAATGCCAGGAGGAAGCACTGGCCACCGTCGCCATCGGCTCGCTGCTAGCCCTGGTCAACATCCCCGAGGCACAGCAGGTGCACGTATTCTTCCGGGCACGACTGACGACGTCAGCTTTTGGGGCCGGTGAGGAAAGTCTCGAGGCCATGCTGGTCGATGCAGCTGACATCCCCTGGCAGGACATCGCCTTTCCCTCCACCACCTTTGCCCTGCAGCACTATCTGGCGGATCGCAGCGCCGGGGTGGAATCGCACCACCTCACAGCCCTTGCGCGCCGTCTTCCGGGCTAGAATACGGGGCTTGGGTTTGAGGAGCTCGCATGACCTTTGTCGTCACTGAAAACTGCATCAAGTGCAAGTACATGGATTGCGTGGAAGTCTGCCCGGTGGATTGCTTCCACGAAGGCCCGAACTTTCTCGTGATCGATCCCGATGAGTGCATCGACTGCACGCTGTGCGAGCCCGAATGCCCGGCCGAAGCCATCTTCTCCGAAGATGAAGTGCCGGCCGACCAGAAGGATTTCCTGAAGCTCAACGCAGAGCTGGCGAAAAACTGGCCCGTGATCACCGAGAAGCGTCCCGGCCCTGCCGACGGCAAGGAATGGGACGGCAAGCCAGATAAAAGGCAACTACTGGAACGCTGACGCCAGATCGGAGCGCAAAAACTCGGGTTGCTCGAGCGCTAGCGCTGCTTGCTGGCGGCCGCTGCAGCGGCCGATTCCAGCAGCGACTTCTTGATATGCGCCAGCAGCTGCGGCGGCGCCAGATAGCCGGGAATCATTTCGCCGGTTTCCAGCACCACGCCGGGCGTGCCATTCACGCCTACGTCGTGACCCAGTTGATAGTCACGCGCCACTGGCGATGACGGGCAAGCCGCAAGCTTGAGTTTCTCGCCTCCGGCAGCCCGGGTGAACGCGGCATTTCGATCCGCCGAACACCAGACGGTGTCCGCCTTGAACCATGATTCCGTATCGGGCCCGGAGCGCGGATAGAACAGGTAGCGGATGCGGATGCCGAGCTTGTTGTAGGCCAGCACCTGGCTGTGCATGCGCTGGCACCAGGGGCAATCGATGTCGGTGAACACCGTGATGGTGTGCGCGGCATCGGCAGGCCCGAAGACCATCATCTGGTTTTCAGGCACGGCCGCCAGCATGCCGAGCCGCATCTCGCGGCGCCGGTCTTCCGACAGGTTCGGAAAATCACCTGCACCCGAAACCTTGTACAGGTCGCCGGCGAACACATAGCCCGCATCGGCAGTGACATACGAAATGTCCGTTCCATGCGTGAGCTCGAAGATGCCAGGCACGGGCGTGGCGCGCAGATCCTCGGGCCTGGCACCGGGGATCTTTGCAGCCAGCGCAATGCGCGGATCGTCGCTGGCGACTGGCGCCTGGGCTGCCACCGCTGGCGAAGCCTTGGGGGATTCCTGGGCACATGCGGCCAGTGGCAGGGCCACGACACACAGCAGGGCAATGCGGATTTTCATGAGCGCGAGTCTAGCACCCGCCCGGTGAGCGGATCAGCCGCGCGGATGGTGCGTGGCGTGCATCTCTTTCATGCGCTCGCGGGCCACGTGGGTGTAGATCTGGGTGGTCGACAGATCGCTGTGCCCCAGCAGCATCTGCACCACGCGCAGATCGGCGCCGTGATTGAGCAGATGCGTGGCAAAGGCGTGGCGCAGCGTATGCGGCGACAGGTCCTTTTCGATATTCGACTTGCGGGCGTAGCGCTTGATGATGTGCCAGAAGGCCTGGCGCGTCATGTGGTCGCCGCGACGCGTGGGAAACAGATAGTCGGTGGTGCGGTCGAGCAGGATCTCGCCGCGGCCGGTGCCGATGAATTCGCGCAGCCAGCGGATGGCTTCCTCGCCCATCGGAATCATGCGCTCGCGATCGCCCTTGCCATGCACACGCAGCACACCCTGGTTCAGGTTCAGCTGCGAATACTTGAGCGTCACGAGTTCGGACACGCGCAGGCCGGTGGCATACAGCACTTCGAGCATGGTGCGGTCACGGCTGCCGAGCGGATCGGAGACCACCGGTGCATTGAGCAGCGCTTCGACTTCGCCTTCGGTCAGCGATTTCGGCAGCGAGCGACCAATCTTCGGCATCGCGATCTGCGCAGTGGGATCGTCGCGCAGGCTGCCTTCGCGCAGCAGATGACGGAAGAAGCGGCGGAAGGATGAAAGCTGCCGCGCCGTGGAACGCGGGCGGGCGCCGCTCTCGACGCGCCAGGCAATGAAGCCCAGCAGATCAGCGCGGGTAGCGCGCGTGATCGAGGTATTTTGGGTGGCCAGCCAGCGCGACAGCGCCATCAGGTCGGCGCGATAGGCTGCCAGCGTGTTCGCCGACAGGCCGCGTTCCATCCAGGCACCATCGAGAAACCGGGTGACGGCCGGATCGACCGTATCGGCGACAGTTCGGACAACAGCAGCAGTGGCAGACTTGGTCACTTTTTTTTCCAGGTCGAGATCGTTGCAGGTTCTGTCAACAGTATCGTCAGCCGGGCCTCACACCTGCGTGATGCCTTTCACAGCAGCCGTTACGCGTTAACATAAAGAGAAGCGGATCACATTATCCGCGCGCTTGCCGGGAACCCTCGCACCTTGTCGCCACCCCGAGACCTGCCCCGCTGGCTGGCGGTGCCCTACGCAATCTACGCGCTGACGGCTTTCACCGTACTGGCGCTGGGCGCGCTGCTACTGGCGCTGCCAGTGCCCGGGCAGGCATTGCGCCGACGCCTGGTACGGGCGGCAGCGCGGCTGGCGCTGGCGGTCTGTTTCATGCGCCTGGTGGTCCTGAATGCGGATCGGCTGCCCGCTACGGCCTGCGTGGTGGTCGCCAACCACTCGAGCTATCTGGACGGCATCGTGCTGTATGCCGCGCTGCCGCCCGTGTTCGGATTCGTCATCAAGCGCGAGATGAGCCGTGTGCCGCTGGCCAATCTGCTGCTGCGGCGGATCGGCGCGCACTTCGTGGACCGCGAGCGCAGCCAGAAGAGCGCCCGTGACACGCGCAAGCTGCTCAAGCAGGCGGCCGCCGGCGGCGCCCTCGCC
>JANPGU010000062.1:0-5967 GCA_031424095.1 Gammaproteobacteria bacterium | reverse complement strand
GTGCTGTCCAGCGCCAGCAGATAGCCACTCTGCGGCGCGCTGTTGCCGACGGCGATGTTGACCACCACATACAGCGTCTGGCCATCTGGCGACAGGGCCGGGGCGCAGTTCAGCGCCGGTCCGGTCACATTGGCGTCCTGGGCCAGCGTACTGGCACCACGCCAGATCGCCGTGCCATCACGTGCGATGCGGACGATGCCGCTGCTGAGTCCGGCGGCGTTCGCATCAGCGATGAATCCGAAGTAGAGATTGCCCGTTGCGTCCACCGTCAGCGGCGTATTGATGCGGATCTGCGTGTTGAGCGTCGCCTGCGGCACCGCCGAACTGTAGAAAAGAATCGAGCTGAGAACACCGGCTGCACTGCTGGTCTGGTCACGCACCAGCACCCGCCCACCGGCTGCAGGAATGAACAGCCGCTCCCCATGCAGCGCGAGGTTCATGCTGGGTGTCCAGCTGCTGGCCGGCAGTATGTAGTCGGTGTCCTGTTGCCACAGCAGACTGCCGGTTGCGCCGGATCGCGCCTCCACGCGGAACGCGCCGGCAGTGTTGCGCTTGACCGGCAGGATCACGACATTGGCTGCGCTGATCACCGGCGAACCGTAGTGGATGAGCAGCGATCCGCCCGCTGTGTACGGTGGCGAGATGTCTATCGGGGCAGACCACAGCACCCGATTGAGAGTCTGTGCGGTGGCCGGTGCACGTGCGGCATGGTTGGCACTGCCGCCGTGGCCACTCCAGGCTGCCGCGCCTGCAGCGGCCGGCGGACCCGCAGGCGGTGGGGGCGGCCAGCTGGGGTCCGGAATCGGCCCGGGTCCGATGACGGGGTCATCCCCACCCCCGCACCCGCTCATCAGGCTAGCCATGCCGGAGAGCAGCACTGTCCGTCGTGATGTCATCATGCGCAGAATGATGACATCACCCGCCAAGCGGGCGCGAGCTGTCGGTTGCGCGCTACTGATTGCACTGGCGAGTGCCTGTGGCGACGGCGGGCGAACGTCCGTTGCGCCTGTGGCGGCAAAGCCGCTAAGCGAACTGGCGCAACTCGGCGCGCTGGCCTATGAGGAACGGCTGCTTTCGAGTTCAGGGCGGATGTCCTGCGCGACCTGCCACGATCCCGCGTTCTTCCACGGCCCACCCAATGCGCGACCCGTGCAGGTGGGCGGCGCGCTGCAGACGGAGTTCGGCGTGCGGGCGGCACCCTCGCTGCGTTACCTGGAGCGACAACCAGCGTTCGATGTCGCTTCGCTGCGCGGCGGAATGATGGCCGATGGACGCGCCGACTCGCTCGCGGCACAGGCACACCTGCCCTGGTTCAGCGCGCGAGAATTCGGCCTGGGCGGCAGTGCGGAACTGGTACGCCGACTGCGCGGGACGGTGTGGGGTCACCAGTTCTTCACGCACTTCGGCGCAAGTCAGGACAATGATGTCATCGTCGGGCAGCTGGCCGAAGCGCTCGCCGCGTTCATGCGCGAGAACCCCCGCATGCATCCGTACGACAGTAAGTTCGATCAGGTGGCTGCCGGGCGCGAAACTTTCAGTGCTGCTGAACGGCGCGGCCGCGCGGTGTACCGCGACCCTGCGGGTGGCAATTGCGCAGGCTGCCATCCGGATACTTCCGCAGAGGGTTTCCCGCTGTTCACGGATTTTGGTTACGCCGCGCAAGGTGTGCCGCGCAATGCGGAGATTCCAGCCAATTCTGATGCCGCCTACTTCGATCTGGGTCTCTGTGGGCCGCAGCGCACGGACCTGCAGCAGCGTCCCGAGCTGTGCGGCATGTTCCGCACACCGGGCCTGCGCAATGCCGCAATGCGACCCAGCTTTTTCCACAATGGTGTGTTTCATTCGCTGGGCGAAGTCGTCGATTTCTACAACACGCGCGATAGCATTCCAGCGCGCTGGTACCGCAAGGTCGGTGCCGTGCAACCGTTCAACGACCTGCCCCCAGCGCTGCGTGCGAACGTCACGCACGCAGCGCCTTTCGGCCTGCGTGCTGCGCACAGGCCGCCAATGAAGCCAAACGAGGTATCAGACCTGGTGTGCTTCCTCGAGACGTTGACGGATGGTCATGTCACGGGAACCCGACCTCGCCAGGGATGCCGGGACTGAGGAAGCGCAGGCGTATACTCGGGCGACGATTGCTTCGAAGAAGAAGGGGAAACGATGAAATCGATACCGGTCACTGCGGTCCTGCTGATCCTTGCCGTCACCGCCACCGCGCAGCAGCCTTCTTCCGCGTTCGATCGGGGTAACCACCTGCAGGCATTCCAGGACCCGGGACTTGCCGCCATCACGGCAAAGTGCAAGTCACCGCCAGCCGTGCGCCCAGCGCGTGGCGCAGCGGCTACACCCGAGAATTCCGCAGCACCCCCGGCCCCCGCGCTGCCGGCCACGACCGCCATTCCAGGCATCATCGCAGCCGGGCAATCGTGGAAAGTGGTGTGGGCGTGGGAAGGCAACAATGCGGACGGACCCATCGCCGGAGAACGCGGCTCGCTCCTGATTGCGAACAATGATGCGGGCAATGTGATGCAGATCGACCCTGCCACCGGTCTGGCGAAGATCGTGTTCGACAAGGCCAACACCGCCGGCGGACTGTCCCGCAGCAAGAACGGTGCGCTGTTCCTGGCCACGCGCGGCATTGGCGGCGGCATCGAACAACTCGAGCCGAAACGCAGGCTGTTCGCGAACACCTTCCAGGGTGAGCCGCTGGAATGCGTCGGCGGCAGCGTGAACGATCTGACGGCCGACGCGCGCGGCGGTGTGTATCTCGCCATCTCCGGAGCCGGTGTTTTTCATGCGAACCCGCATGGCGTGATGCGCCGTTACGACGGCGCACCCAATGCCAACGGCATCATCCTGAGCCCGGATGAGAAAACGCTGTACGTCACGAACGGTGGCGTGGTGGTGGCCTTCGATGTGCAGGCGGATGGTTCGCTTGCGAACCTGCGCGAGTTCGGGAAACTGCGTGGCGGACAAGGCGGTGATGGCTCAGCCGTCGACGCAGAGGGCCGCCTGTACGTCGCAACGGGTGCATCCGCCGATGTGTTCTCGCCGCAGGGCGAGTTCCTGGGTTCCATTCCCGGCCCGAAGGGGATGCATGGTGTCGCGTTCGGCGGCATCGACAAGAAGACGCTGTTCGGCATCGTGTTCTATGGCGGCTGGGGTACGCCCAGCGCACGCAATCAGATCGTCGCCATTCCCTTGCTGGCGAAAGGCTACACGGGCCGCGCGAAGTAGGAAGCAGAACGCAGAACCGTTCTGCTTCCTGCGTCCTACTGGTGGGCCACCGGAGCCGGTGGTGGCGGCGGTGGCGGTGGCGCCCCGCCCGGAGGTCCAAAACCGCGCGGCGGATTCTTCTTCAGGTCGTTGGCCCGGTACGTGAGGTACGAGCGAATTGCTTCCGCATCTTCCGCCGTCAGCGATTTGTTGAACGGCATCATGCCGTTTTCCCGCAGCGCGCCGTCGATCACGATGGACTTGAACAACGCGCCATTGTTCAGCGCGATGGTGTAATTCAGGTCGGGGTAACCGGTGAACATGCGGCCGCCCTCGTGGCAACCCGTGCAACTGCTCTGATAGACATCCTGCCCATGCTTGCGCAGGGCCTCGTCACCAAAGTTTTCCGGCGGATTGAGCACCTGTGCAAGCTGCGGCGGCGCGGGCGGCATGGTGACCTTGCCGCCGAGCTTGTACACCAGCAGGTGGTTGGTGCCATTGGCCGCCGCAAAGCCCGTGCTCGCGGACGAAATCGCAGCGACGTACTGGACCCCGTCGATGGAGTAGCTCACCGGACCCGGCACCACATTGCCCTGTGTAGGCGTCGACCAGATGATTTCGCCCGTATCGGCGCGCATGACCGAGAGCTTCTGCCCGGAGGTACCCTGGAACAACAGGTTGCCGGCAGTGGTCAGCGTGCCCGCACTGCCGCTGGCCTGGCGCTGGGTCCACGCCACCTTGCGCTTCACCGGATCCCAGGCCGTCAGGTAGGCACCCGTGTCCTTCAGAACCGGCCGCGTCAGCGCTGCGTCCGGCTGCTTTGACAGGCTCACATCCACCAGCTGGTTGCCGAGGATCTTGCTGCCCTTCTCTGCAACGAAGGATCCAACGGCATAACTGGTAGGCACGTAGATCAACCCAGTGTTGGGGTTGTAAGACTGTGAAGACCAGGCATGTGCCCGCGATGGCACCACATAGAAACCCTTGCCGGTTCTGCCGTAATCCGCTTCCGGATTCAGGATGGGCTTCCAGTTGTTCTTCTCGTCGAAGCCCGTGGCCCAGTTGATGCTCGGCACGAACGGATCGGCCGACACCACCCTGCCGGTGCCTACTTCGATCACATACATGACGCCGTTCTTCGGCGCCTGCATCACCACATGCTTCTTCTCGCCACCCACGACGATGTCGGCCACGGTGAGGGGCGAGGTGCTGTCGTAGTCGAAGCCCTCCATCGGATTGGTCTGGTAGTGCCACTTGTATTTGCCGGTCTTCGCATCGAGCGCGACGATGGACGCCACGAACAGATTGTCACCGCCATCCGGCGAACGAAGAATCGCTGGCCAGGGAATGCCATTGCCGGTGCCGAAGACCACAGTGCTGGTCTGCGGGTCGTACACGATGCCGTCCCACACGGTGCCGCCGCCGCCCGCCTTCCACCATTCGCCAGTCCAGGTCTTGGCAGCCAGCGGCATCACGCTGTCGGATGCTGCCTTGTCGGGTCCCATGGCCGGATTGCCCGGCACGGTCCAGAAGCGCCACAGTGCCTTGCCGGTGTCGGCGTCGTGCGCCGCGAGGAAGCCGCGAGTATAAAACTCACCGCCGCCTTCACCGATGAACACGATGCCGTTGCCGACGCGCGGCGCGCCGGTGATGGAATAGGCCATGTTCGGGTCTGTGACCCGAACGTCCCAGATCTTCTTGCCGGTCTTCGCATTCACAGCGACGAGACGGCCATCCAGCGTTCCCCAGATGATCTTGCCGTTCCAGTAGGCCACGCCGCGGTTGGAGATGTTGCAGCACAGGGAACTGCCTGCGATCTCGCGCGGCACATCCGGATCGAACTTCCACAGCGGCTTGCCGGTTTTGGCATCGAAGGCGTAAACCTTGCTCCACGGTGTGGTCACGTACATCCGACCGTCGATCACCAGTGGAGTGCTCTGGTAGCCGCCGCGCTCGGACAGGTTCACATACCACGCCAGGCCCAACTGGCTGACATTGGTCGCGTCAACCTGGGTGAGCGGGCTGTAGCGCTGCTCGCTGGCATCGCGCCCATGACTGCCCCATTCGGCACCGGAATCCGCACGCTGACTGCTGCTCGCTGCCATGCATGCCGAGCCGCTGATCGCAAGAACAGCGCCTGCTACAGACAATATCAGACGTCGCATAACCCCCCCGAAACCGATGTGTGTCGACCATCCAAAGGATAGCCGATTGGGCCCGACCCCGGGAAACAGACCCCTTGTGTTAATACACCGCCAGGGCGCAGGGTCCTCGCCGGCGCCCCCTCCGGGCCTTACACTTCTCTCCTTCCTGCCCCGATCCTGAGGTCTTGATGCCTGCCAGAACCGACGCCGTGCCTGCGATGCAGTTCTCCGGCTACCAGAAAATCGTCGTCGCGATGCTCGCCTTCCTGCAATTCGCGGTGATCATCGACTTCATGCTGATGGCGCCACTGGGGGCACTGATCATGCCGGCTCTGAACGCGACTCCGACGCAGTTCGGCACGGTGGTCTCCGCGTATGCATTTGCGGCGGGCATCTCTGGCTTCCTGACCGCCGGATTCGCGGACCGCTTCGACCGCAAGAAGCTGCTGCTTTTTTTCTATGTCGGGTTCATCGCCGGCACGGTCTGGTGCGGGCTCGCCACCAGCTTCCATTCCCTGCTGCTGGCGCGAATCGTCACGGGGTTGTTCGGCGGTGTGATCGGATCGATCGTGCTAGCTATCGCGACCGACCTGTTCGTGCCGCAGAT
>JANPGU010000061.1:0-4324 GCA_031424095.1 Gammaproteobacteria bacterium | reverse complement strand
CGCCGCCGATACCTCGCGGGTATTCCTGCATGGACAGAATCCCTCAGGTTCCGCGGCCTTTCATTTCGCCGCGCAATATCCGGATCTGCTCAGCGCGATCGTCGTCAGTGCCGGACCCATCGTGAGTTCAAATTACCCATTCGAAAGGCTGAAGGGCAAGGTGGCCGTGATGATGCTGGCCGGCGACAAGGATGCAAAGTACACGGCGGCGGCGTCCGAACGCATGACGCGGGAGTTGCAGCAGCATGGCGTCGAAGCCGTGTTCCATCTGGTCCCCGATGGTGAGCATTTGAATGCCTACCAGCTTTACGCATCGCAGGTATTCGATTTTCTGGACCGGCATTGAGTTGATTCGGCAATTCAAGGTGGCGCTTTACTTGACGCCCAGTCAGGCCTAGTCTGAAACGCACAAACTGTGCCGGCGCAATGCATGTGACCGGCTGACATAAACAGAAGAAGATTAATTCGTTAGGGGATGGACTATGAACAGAATCCGGGGTGCGTGCTCATCCATTCGCGATCGCGCGGCCTATCTGGTTGCTCTGGCAGTCGCCAGCGGCATCGCAGGTGTGGTGCAGGCCGCAGAACCTGCAGACGACCTTGAAGAGGTCACCGTCACCGGTTCGCGCATCGCAAAAACCGGTTACGCGACGCCCACGCCGGTCACCGTGCTCAGCGCACAGTTGCTCGAGGATCTCAACGCCACCAACATTGGCGCGGCCGTCAGCCAGATGCCATCGTTCAAGGCCACCAACACCCCGACCACCAATGGCTTCGGCAGCTTCAACGTCGGCGCGCAGATCGTTAACCTGCGCGGCCTGGGCGTCAATCGCAATCTGGTACTGGTGGACGGGCGCCGTTTCGCACCCGTCACGCGTGAAGGCACCGTCGATCTCAACCTGATTCCCAGTGGACTCGTCGAGCGAACGGATGTCGTCACCGGTGGCGCTTCGGCGGCTTATGGTTCCGATGCCATTGCAGGCGCGGTGAACGTCATCCTCGACAAGCGGCTCACGGGTATAAAAGGCCAGGTCGATGTCGGTTCGTCATCGCGCGGCGATGGCACGGATTACCACGTCTCGCTCGCCGGCGGCTCCGATTTCGACGGCGACAGGGGTCACTTCATTCTGGGTGGCGAATACGACAAACAGAAGGGCATCGGCGATTGTTTCACGCGAAGCTGGTGCACGGGCGGCGCGGTCATCACCAACACCGGCGTAGGCGCCGTCGCAGGCCTGCCGTTTCTGGTGCGCACCAACACGGGCGGCGGCTTTCAGGCCAACCCTGGTGGTGTCATCAACATCATCAACAACAGCACCGCAGCCACGCTGCCGATCCGCAACCGGTTCGGCACCGGTGGCGTGCAGTTCAACTCCGCCGGCCAGCCCATTGCCTACACGCTGGGCCGTCCTGCCAGCGGAACCACGGCGGGCGCTGGCGGCGACTCCCTTTCGTCGATGACGACGACGCAATTGCTGGTGCCTGTGGACCGCTACACCACCTATGGCCACGCGGAATACGAGTTCACCGACAATCTGAAGGGTTTCATCGAAGGCTCATACGGCCATGTCGAAGGCTCGACCCTGCAGTCGCGCTATTTCGGCACCCCGATCACTATCTTCAATGACAACCCGTTCATCCCCGCGGCGATCCGTTCCATTCCCGCTGTTACTGCCGGCCTTGCGGCACCTGCAACTGCGACACCCAGTGGTGCCAGGCCTGCCGCAGCGACCGCCGCTTTCAACCTTGCCGTTCTGGGACAGCGTCGCGGTGAGTCGTCGTCCGAGGCAACCACGTATCGCATCACCTTCGGCCTCGATGGCAAGCTCGCTGGCAGCTGGTCCTGGGACACGTACTACCAGTACGCGCAAACGGATCGCGACCAGATCGTCAAGAACAATCTGGTCGTTGGCGCCTCGCGCGTCATCAACCGTCCCGGCAGTGGTGGCGTCGAAGCGCCCGGCGCACTGGCTTACTGGACCTGGGCGAACGATGCGGTCTACAACCCGCTGGACGCGGCCTTGCCGGCCGCGCAGCGACGCATCGTCTGCCGCGCGACATTGAGCGCGAATGCCGCACTCGCCGCGGCTGCAGCGGGTTGCGTGCCGTTCAATCCATTTGGTGATGGTCAGGCCTCGCAGGCTGCGCTCGACTATGTGTATGACGACCTGCTCGAAAAGGTGAACATCGATCAGCATGTCGTTGCGGCAAACGTGCAGGGACAGCTGGTCGACCTGTGGGCCGGGCCGCTCTCGATCGCCACGGGTGTGGAGTATCGCCACGACACGACGTCGACGATCCACGACACGCTGTCCGCGTCGTTCGCGTACTTCCAGAATTTCGGCACGGACTATCGCGCCAAACAGGATGTTGTCGAGGGCTATGTCGAAGCTGATTTGCCTTTGCTGAAAGACGTTGCGCTGGCGCAGGCACTGAACCTGAATGCCGCTTACCGCCATACGCAATACAAGACAGACGGCGTTGGCAGCTACGACCAGGGTGCACACAGCAACAAGTTCGATGTCGACAGCTGGAAAGTCGGTCTGGTCTGGGAGCCGGTGGATTGGGTACGCTTCCGCGCGACCCGGTCGAAAGACATCCGGGCGCCCAACTTCAACGAGCTGTTCCAGGCCAGTGCGAGCAACTTCACGGCCGTCACCAACCGCTGGGCGGCCAATGTCGCGCAGTTCCCGGCTGGCCTGGCTGGCGGCAACCCGGATCTCGGTCCGGAAGACGCCACCACGACAACCGTCGGTTTGGTACTGCAGCCCAAATGGGGCTGGACCGAGCGACTGCGTTTCTCGGCGGACTACTACGACATCAAGGTCAACAACTACATCGCCACGCCCGGTGGCGCGCAGAACATCGTTGACCGTTGCTTCAATTTCAACGATCCGCTGCTTTGCCCGCTGATCAGTTTCGCACCTGACACCACCGGCAATCCTCGCGGCATCCTGACGGAGATTCGTGGCGTCAACGTAAATCTGCAATGGCTGAACACGCGTGGTCTGGATCTGGAGGCAGATTACCGGTTGCCACTTGCCGAGGTGTCCGATAGTTTCACCGGCGACCTGAGCTTCAGGCTTTTGGCCACGCACACGTTCGAGAGTTCGACCAATCTGTTTGGCGTCGTGACGGATCAGGTCGGCACCACCGGCAGTGCCGGCGGCATCCCGGACTGGCTGGCGAATCTGTACACCACGTACTCGAATGGTCCACTGTCCCTTACCCTGTCAGCCCGCTATATCCCCAGTGGCCTGTTCGGTGCCACCAACATCGGACCCGACGACCCGCGGTATGCGACGTTCGCGAATGTCGGCGTGCAACAGCTGATCGACGGCGTGACCTACTCGCCGATCAACGATAACCATGTCGGGGGCATCGTTTATTTCAATCTGAACGGCAGTTACAACATCAGCAAGGAAGGCACGCGCAAGGTGCAGGTGTTCGCATCGATCAACAACCTGTTCAACCGCAGGCCGCCCGCTGCACCCAGCCTGACCTACCCGACTAACCCCACATACTTCGATCAGATAGGTGCTTTCTATCGGGCTGGTATCCGTTTCACCTACTGATCGAGAGCAGACGTTCACCGGGTCCAGATGACGATCTGGACCGGGGATTGCGGCTATTTGCCTTTCTTTTCGCTCGCAGTCGTTACGTCGATTTTGGGAACGGTGACAGTTTCCTTCTGGGTCGTGAGCTTGGGAACCGTCACTTCCACTTCTTTCTTCGAAACGGTGACATCCGGTGTCGTCACCTCATAGGTAGGAACCGTTACATTTCCATCCTTGGTCTTGTTGACCTCGTATTGAGGAAGTGTGATGTCACCATCCTTCTTCTTCTCCACGTCGCAGCCTGCAAGGCCACTGGCGCCAGCTACCAGTAATCCCACCAGCGCCATGTTTGAAATTTGCATCGTTGTTCTCCGTTCGGTAAGACTCTGTGCATTCAAATGTTCTCCTTGTAAAGACCCTGCCGCATTAGGCATCAATCCCCGCCGCTTGTAGGCGGAGGCCTATGTCGGCGATGCCGGGCAGGAACGAATCGAAGCCATGAGTCGAATTAGGGAGCCTTCGAAATGAATCGACCGCTGTGGGACCGCCTTTTGCTTGCAGGCACTGCATTGCCGGCCGTCCCGGCGAAGCCGCTCCAGGGAGCTGGACGATGAACCACCCCTCGACGTTCCAGCGGCGCAGCTTCCTGCAGTTTCTTGTCGGCAGTCCCCTGATGGCGTTGCCGGCGTTTCGCGCAATGGCGGCCGAGGCAAGGCTTGCCAGTGCGGCAGACGCCCTCGACGTGTTCGATTTCGAAGCGGCGGCGC
>JANPGU010000060.1:0-54973 GCA_031424095.1 Gammaproteobacteria bacterium | reverse complement strand
CAGCACCAGGGATGCAGCCAGAGCTGTCGGGGCATCGACGATTTCGCAACCGGCGGACTGGTAGTGGGCGTCCAGCGCGCCGGCATTGATGCCTGCGCCGGATTGCACGCGTAGCACATGACCCTGCGCGCACAGCTTGCGTGCCGTTTCCGGCATCATTGCAACACGCGTCTCGCCCGCTGCCGTTTCCGTCGGCACACCAATCTGCATGGATTTCCCCGCACAGTCAGATACGTTTTTTTCCGTCGCCTGGACGGTCGCCGTGTCATGAAGCTAGCAGCAGGACATCACAGCGTCCAGCGGTGTCGCAAGCTGCCGCCGGGCGCGTATTCAGCGCAGCTCCCGAATGCGTAATGGAGCTGCGCTGGGGCACAATGCGGGGATGAAGTTTCCCAACCTGCTGGCGAGCCGCAAAGGGCGGCTCAGTGCATTCTTTCTCATGTACATCACCGAGGGTATCCCGCTCGGTTTTGCGGCAGTTGCGATCGCCACGCAGATGCGACGCCAGGGGCTCAGTGCCACCGCCATCGGCGCCTTCACAGCCGCGATCTACCTTCCCTGGGCATTCAAATGGGCCGTGGGTCCGATCGTCGACGTAGTGTCGTCCGATCGATTCGGACGCCGCCGCAGCTGGATCATCGCGATGCAGCTGCTGATGGTGGCGTCCTTGTTCCTGCTGCAGATGGTCGGGCTTGGCGCTGGTATCCAGGTGATCACGGCGCTGATCATCGTGCACAACATCTTCGCCGCGACGCAGGATGTGGCCATCGATGCGCTGGCCGTGAGCACGCTGCAAGCGGACGAACGAGGAATGGCCGGTGGCCTGACCTTTGCCGGCGCCTATCTGGGACAGGCCGTGGGAGGCGCCGGTGCGCTTTACCTCGTCAAGTATGTCGGATTTGCCAACACCTATTTCTTCGTTGCCGGTGCGATTCTTGCGGTGACACTGCTGGTGGTGTTGCCGCTGCAAGAGCCTGTGATGGCGCGGGCTACGGCAGCGGGTGCGGGCTTGCAGCGCATCGGTTCAGAAATAAAGCTGTTCGCGCGCGAGGTGTGGAGTGCCTTCACGGAATCCCGCGCTTCGATGATGGGACTGCTGTTCGCCCTGATGCCCGCTGGCGCGATGGCGTTGGGTCTCGCGCTGGCTCAGACGCTGGCCGTGGACTTGGGCTTCGATGACGATCGCGTCGCGACGTGGAACCTGTGGACGACCGTGCTTACTGCTGCCGGCTGCGTGGTCGGCGGCTGGATGTCGGACCGTCTCGGCCGGCGCCGTGCGCTGGCGTGGTTCGTGTTCAGCATGTCCCCGCCAACGTTGTGGCTTGCGTGGGTGCTCTGGCAAGCCGGCTGGATCCATCCGATCGATTCCGGGATGCGCGCCACCGTGGCCGTACCGGCGATCGCAATCAGTGTGTTCTGGTTGAGTTCCCTGTTCTATTCCTTTGCCATGGGCGCAATGTATGGCGCGCGCGCAGCAATGTTCATGGACGTTTCCAATCCGCGCGTTGCAGCGACCCAGTTCACTGCATACATGGCGTTGCTGAACCTAGGTATTGCCGTTTCAGCGCGCTGGCAGGGATGGTCGGTAGACCGCTTTGGCTACCCGCTGACGCTACTGGCCGATGCATTCATTGGTCTGCTGTGTCTGGGCGGCCTCGCAGCCATGGGGGAGATCCGGGCGCGGCAGGCCGTGCCAGTGGCAGAGGCGTGACCGGCACAACGGGCATCGCCTAGACTTGAAGCCTGCCCGTGCGGCGGGCCCGTTTTTCCGAGGGAATCGAAATGCTTCATAACCGATTATGCGCGGCAATCCTCATTTTCGTTGCAACCGGATCCGCGGCCATGGCTGCGTCTCCGGTTGCTGAGCTGGAATCCAAGGCGGCGCGTTTCGCGCCCGTCGACGTGCGCGTGGATCTGTCGCAGCTTCCGGACAATGAACGTCAGGCCCTGGTGCGAATCATCCAGGCCGCCAGGATTCTCGACGGCGTGTACATGCAGCAGATCTCGCCGCTCAATACATCGACGCTGCTGCAGTTGCTGAACGATGGCAGTGCGCTGGGCAAAGCGCGGCTTGCGAATTTCCTGATCGAGAAGGGACCGTGGTTTTCGCTCGACAACAACGAGCCGTTCGTTCCCGGCGTCGGTGCCAAACCGCCGCAGGCGAATTTCTATCCGGCAGACGCCACGCGAACTGAGGTCGAGACGTGGATCAATGCGCTGCCCAAGGCGGAGAAGGAAGCAGCAACGGGCTTCTTCACCACCATACGTCGCAATCCGCAGGGCAAGCTGATCACCGTGCCATATTCACTGGAATATCAGGATGAGCTCGGCCATGTATCACGGCTGCTGGGCGAAGCCGCGGCGCTTACCCGGCAACCCACGCTCAAGGCCTTCCTCGAAAAGCGTGCGGCTGCGTTCATCAGCAACGACTACTACGACAGCGACATTGCCTGGATGGAGCTGAATGCTTCGATCGAACCCACCATCGGACCTTACGAGGTGTACGAGGATGAGTGGTTCAACTACAAGGCGGCGTTCGAGGCGTTCATCACGCTGACCGATTCGGCGGAGACGAGGAAACTGGTCGGTTTCAGCAGCGAGCTGCAGGAGCTGGAGGACCATCTTCCCATCGACCCGCGCTACCGCAGCAAGAAGCTGGGCGGTTTCGCTCCGATCCGTGTCGTCAACGTCGTATTCAATGCGGGTGACGCGAACCACGCCGTGCAGACTGCGGCATTCAATCTGCCCAATGACGAACGGGTCGTGGCGCAGAAGGGCTCAAAGCGCACGCTGCTGAAGAATATCCAGCAGGCGAAGTTCGACCGGGTGCTGGCGCCCATTGGTGCCATTGCGCTGGCGCCTGCGGACAGCAGACTCGTCGCCTTCGATCCATTCTTCACGCACATCCTGATGCACGAGCTGATGCACGGACTTGGCCCGCAGGCCATCACCGTAAATGGGCGTGAGACCACCGTGCGGCAGGAACTGAAGGAACAGGGCGGAACTCTGGAAGAAGCCAAGGCGGATGTATCCGGCTTGTGGGCGCTGCAATACCTGATGGACAAGGGTTTCCTGGACAAGAAGCAGGAGCAGTCAACCTACATCACCTTCCTGGCGTCGACGTTCCGCACACTGCGTTTCGGGCTCGGCGATGCGCATGCGAAGGGCATGGCGCTGCAGGTGAACAACCTGCTGGATCACGGCGCGATAGCCATCGACAAGGAGGGCCGCTTCTCGCTCGATATTCCGAAGGCGAAACGGGCCGTGACCGATCTCACCCGGCAGATCATGACGCTGCAGGCGCAGGGCGACTACGCCGGCGTGAAGGCGTTGCTGGGCCGGATGGTGATCATTCGTCCCGAGGTGCAGCGTGCGCTGGACCGGTTGAACACCGTGCCAGTGGATATCGCGCCGCGCTACGTCACGGCCGAAGAATTGCTGCTTCAATAGTCCGTAGAGGAAGGATAAAGCCATGCCGCCAAGACAAAATGTGATCATCGGTCTTCTGGCCAGTTGCGCAATGGGTTGCGCATTCGCTGCTGCAGGACTTGGTCCACCATTGATTGCGGGCTATGGGGAAGTCACCCCGATCGAGAATGCGGGTGAGCGACCGGATCCTCAGCTTGATTACAAGGTGGTGCTCAATGCCACCAAAGGCGGCGGGGATGATGCGCCGGTGCCATTTCTCGACAAGGCGGCCAAGGTTGCGAACCTGCTGGCGCAATCTGGCGTGCCCGCGGAACACCGGCATATCGTGGTGATCCTGCAGGGCGCCGCCACCATGGGCGTGCTCAACAAGGCCGGCCTTGCGGCGCGGGGCAAGCGCAACAATCCCAGTGCCGAACTGATCGCGAAGCTCAATGCCGCGGGCATCAGCGTGCGAGTCTGTGGCCAGGCGCTCGCCGGCGCGAAGATCGCGCGCAGCGAAGTGCTGCCAGGCATACAGGTCGACCTTTCCGCGCTGAGCACCGTCAGCACGCTGCAGCTCAGGGGCTATGCACTGCTGGTCGACTAGCGAGCTACCAACTGCGCTCAGCTGCTGACGAGTTCGAGCTCCACGCCGTCGGTGTCACTCAGCACCAAGCCGCGCACACCATTGCTGATGACCTTGCCGCCCAGAGTCGCGATGGCCGTCGCGGCCGCTTCGTGGTCGAACGGTTTGACGCGGATGCCAAAACGCGCAATGCGTACCGCTGCGTTGCCATAGGTGTATGACGTGCCCTCGAGCACCAGTCGCGAGCCATTCCTGAAAGAAAACGTGGCGCGGTTGCCGTCGCGGCTGCTCTCCTTGCCATAAAGGATCCGGTAGTAGTCCACCGCACGCGGCAGGTCGCTGACCTGCAGCAACGCGTAGTCCACCCGCTGCGGTATGACCAGTCCCTGCTCAGCGGGAACCAGATCCGAAGGCAGCGCTGCAGTGACCAGCGTGTCGGGCGAGGGCAGGAACTGGATCTCGATGCCGTCCGGGTCGTGGAAGATGCCCCCGACTCCGGTGGCGCCCGGAAACTGGCCAAAGCGGGCAGTGCCGAACTGCTCCTTCATTGCAGCAAAGATGGCCGTGCTGTCGCGGCGCCATTCCGTGACTGATGTGCAAAAGTGTCCGATATAGGTGCCGCGGCCGCGTGCAGCGCCGATGGCGAGATAGCCGACCGCGCGGTTGTCCGGCAGCGGGCCCAGCAGCACGAAGTAACGGAAGCCACCCTGGAACGGTTGCGCATGCAGGGTCGTCTTGAACAGACCCATGTAAAAACGCGCGCTCTTTTCCACATCGGGCACGATGACATCGAGGTGATCGAGGCCCGGTGTATCCAGTGGCAGCAGCCGCGTCTGCGCGCAGGCCAGCCGTGAAATGGGCAATGTCGCTGCAGCCAGCATGCCTATCAACTCGCGTCGCGTCAGCGCCATATTCATCAACCTCAGTTGCGAAGACGGGAAAACTCGCGCCGGATACTCTCCCGAATTCGTGCGACTGCGCAACTGTCAGTGCGGCACGCCGGCGTTCAACGCATGCAGTTCGACGAGGCTGGCTGCGAGATCAGTCTGTTTGTAGCCGGATACGATCAGCAGCGCTTCGAATGCCGCAGGCAGGGTGGCAGATTCCGCACCAGTCGTTGTCCAGAAGTCCTTGAGCCCGGCTGCTGTCGTGAGCGTGCGCACGATCTGCAGCAGTCCCGCGCTCCTGCCGCCGGAGGTGAACACCATGATGCTGTTGCCGGTCGGCCCTGGGTAGCGGGCAATCAACGCATAGTCCGTGTGATGTGCGCCGAGTGTGCCTTCAGGCAGATAGGCCTTGCCGGACTTCGTGTCGGTCACGCCGGAGGTTTCCGCATCGAAGTGGAAGCGCGACTGCTGGTGGTAGTCACTGGCGAGCGGCCCAAGCCGCGTGATCGGGCCCACATAGATGATGTCGTTATTGCGGATGTCATCGGCCTGCAGCTCGTCGCGCAGGCGAATCTCGATTTGCCGGCCAGGGCTGTTCACGATCTGCAGTATCTGC
Organism: Gammaproteobacteria bacterium; assembly: GCA_031424095.1. Taxonomy (GTDB): domain Bacteria; phylum Pseudomonadota; class Gammaproteobacteria; order Steroidobacterales; family Steroidobacteraceae; genus ZC4RG30. Next base: position 49,476 of record JANPGU010000060.1, on the reverse strand, counting down.
GCCATGCCGACGGCCGTGCTCTTCTGCAGCACGGTTGAATAGCGCAGGCCACGGTCCGCCGCCAGCGTCGGGTTGCTGGCGAGGAATGCTCGCAGGTCGTCGCTGGAGTTGATCTGCGTATCGCGCACCGTCTGCGTGCGCCCGGTCTTCGGGTCGGTCTGCGAATACATGAACAGATCGCCGAGCACGAACATGAGCGTACGCTTGCTGCTGGCAACGGGCGACCACAGCGGATCGCGCCGCACGGCGTCCTCGGCCGCGGCTGCCGGCGTGAATGGACGCCAGAGATGGAAGTTGGCGGCGGCGGACAACGCCAGCAAGGTCATGACGACGGCTGCCACCCATTTCCATTTGCGGGCCGCCGCAGTATCTGCAGTGTCGCGCCCCGCATCCCCGGGGGCCGGAGAGGAAGTGATGATGGCCGCAGCGGGTTCGGCGGCGATCTCTGGCGGGCGCTCCGAAGCGGTCAGCCGGTAGGCACCCTTCGGGATATCGAAGATCACCGGATCGTGCTTGCCCGGGCCCGCGTAATGCTCGATCAGCTTCTGGCGCAGGGTGCGCATGGCTACGCGCACCACCGAATCGTCCGCGCCATTGAAGCGGGCATCGCGACCGAAGACGTCGATCGCGATCTCTACTTCCTTGGGGCCCTCTGTACCTTCCTGCGAGCGCTGCGCAATGTAGGTGAGCAGGCGCCGGTTGGCGGCGGATTTGGACAAGGCCTCGCCGGCCAGCAGTTTGTCCAGATGGGTGCGTATCAGTTCCGGATCAATAGCGCTCATGGACTCATGGCGTGCGTGAAGGCTTCACTCTCGCCACGTCCCCCGACAGCGATCGAATGGAGGCAAGTATAGCGAGGCGCGATGGGCTGTCCACACTGCGCAGCGCCGCAAGCCCTTGTAAATGGACGTTACTAACACAGGTCCCTCTGCAGCTAACCGTTTGTCACTAGCCAGGGACGGCTCTCTTCCGCGAGTCTTCGCGATACACAGCCTGGAGAGCCGGAGTACCGTGTGGCGAGCGACGGGGGAAATGCGATGCGTCTGACTGCCGGGTTAGTCGTTGTTGCCAGCGCAGCGTTCGCGCTGCCTGCCGCGGCTGCCCATGACACCCCCGCGCAGTGGCCGCTGCTGGCGCGCTACTGCGCGGACTGCCACAACACCGTCGACTGGGCCGGCGGCATGTCGCTCGAAGACGTGAAGCCGGACGCGATCACCGAAGATCCCGGCATGTGGGAGAAGGCCGTGCGCAAGCTGCGCACCGGCACCATGCCGCCGCCTGGCAAGCCGCGCCCGTCGCGGGCAGAGGTGAATGCCCTGTCGGGGTACCTGGAAACCCGGCTCGACAAGGCCTGGACCCAGCTGCCGAACCCCGGCACGAAATCGCTGCATCGTCTCAACCGCAACGAATACGCCAATGCGATTCGTGACCTCCTGCATCTGGATGTCGACGTGTCGACCCTGTTGCCCGCGGATGACGCGGCGGAGGGCTTCGACAATATGGCAGACGTTCTGGGCGTTTCCCCGACTCTGGTCCAGTCCTATGTGTCGGCGGCGATGAAGATCAGCCGCGCGGCGGTAGGCGATCCGAAGATGGCGCCAGTGATCGCGAAGTTCACCGCGCCCCGCGGTGCTTCGCAACGCGGCTACATGGAAGGTCTGCCACTCGGAACACGCGGTGGCGTGCGCATCCAGCACAATTTCCCGCTGGATGCGGAGTATGAGTTCCGTGTCAGCACCGGCGGAGGACTGCGTCTTGGCGGCGGTCCCGACGGTGGCCTGACGCCCCGCGTGGACGTGACCTTGAACGGCCAGCCCGTGGCGCTGGAGAACGCGAACCGATTCAGGTTCCGTATCCCGGCTGGCCCGCAGACCGTCACGGTCGCGATGGTCGATCGGCAGCATGCGGAGGGCGTCGACGATCTGTACGCCCGTACGGCGCCGCGTCGGGACGATGTCGAGGGCGTGACCATCCAGGGACCCTTCGACCCCACCGGCGCGGGCGATACGCCCAGTCGCAGGGAAATATTCGCCTGCAAGCCGGCAAGCGCGGAGGCGGAGCGCGCCTGCGCGCAGCGAATCCTGGCGCGACTGGCGAGCGCGGCATTGCGCGTCGAACTGGCTCCCGATTCGCAGGCGGTGGCGCAACTGCTGCCGTTCTACGACGCGGGGCAGCGTGCGGGCGGATTCGAGGCAGGCGTGCAGCAGGCGCTGGCGCGGCTGCTGGTGGATCCGCGCTTCCTCTACCGCACCGAGGCAGACAAGCCGGCGATTGCGACTGGCGTCCCGTATCGCGTCAGCGATGACGAACTGGCCAGCCGCCTGTCGTTTTTCCTGTGGAGCAGCATTCCGGACGAGCGCCTGCGCCAGCTCGCGCAACGGCAGCAGCTGCACGAGCCGCGGATCCTGCAGCAGGAAGTGCGCCGCATGCTGGCCGATCCGCGTTCCCGTGCGCTGGTCGAGAATTTCGCTGGTCAGTGGCTGCATCTGCGCCAGCTTGCCAACACGCAGCCTCTGGATCGTGAATTCGATGACAACCTGCGCCAGGCATTCGTGCAGGAGACGCAGCTGCTGTTCGAGAGCGTGCTGCGCGAAAACCGCAGCGTCGCGAGCCTGCTGGACAGCGACTACACATTCCTCAACGAGCGGCTCGCCAGGCACTATGGCATCGATGGGGTGCGCGGCAGCTATATGCGTCGCGTCAGCCTGCCCAAGGAATCACCACGTCGCGGCCTGCTGGGGCAGGGAAGCATCCTCACGGTGACCTCTGCCGGCAACCGCACCTCGCCCGTCATGCGCGGTGCGTGGGTGATGGAAACGCTGCTGGGTGCGCCGGTGCCGCAGCCGCCGCCGGGGGTCGAGGCTGATCTGAAAGAGAGTCCGGACATGTCGCACCCGATGACGGTGCGCGCGCGACTGGAGCTGCATCGCGCGAATCCGAGCTGCGCGTCCTGCCACCAGGTAATGGACCCCATCGGCTTTGCCATGGAGAACTTCGATCTGATCGGTCGCTGGCGCGATACCGATGGCGGCGCGCCCATCAACGCCTCGGACCGGATGGGAGATGGCACGTCGGTGAACGGCATTGGTGATCTGCGGCGCGCGCTGCTTTCCCACAGCGACGAGTTCGTGACCAATGTCGGTGCAAAACTGCTGCAGTACGCACTCGGCCGTCGGCTCGAGTACTACGACCAGCCGGCGGTGCGCGGCATTGTCGAAGCATCGCGAAAAGACCGGCACAGCATCGCTTCGCTGGTGCAGGGCGTCGTCAGCAGTGCACCATTCCAGATGCGCGTGCGGCAACCAGTGCAGGTAACCAAGGAAATGACCCCATGAACTTCCTGACCCGAAAATCCCTGTCGCGCCGCGCACTGCTGCGAGGCGCCGGTGCCGCTGTTGCCCTGCCGCTGCTGGAATCGATGATCCCGGCGGGGGTGGCGCGCGCAGCGAATGCCGCACCACGGCTGCGCTTCGCTGCGGTGTATGTGCCCCATGGCGCGGTAATGAGTCGCTTCACGCCGGCACTGGTCGGTGCCGACTTCGCTTTCCCCGACATCATCAAGCCACTGGAGCCGTTCCGTGACCGGCTGAATGTGGTCAGCAATCTGACGCTGCCGCTGGCTTATGGCCAGGACGCATCAGCCGGTGCGAACCACACGCGCTCGTCTGCGGTATTCCTCACCGGCGCGTCGCCCGGTGTGGGCGCAGAGGCACGTCTTGGCACCAGCGTCGACCAGCTGGCTTCGCGCCACTTCGGTCAGGGCACACCGCTGCCGTCGCTGGAACTGTCCATAGAGGATGGCAGCCTGAGCTGCGGCGCAGGATTGTCGTGCGCCTATCGCAACACGATTTCCTGGCAGGGGCCCACCTCGCCGCTGCCGATGTAAAACAATCCGCAGGTCATCTTTGAACGACTGTTCGGCGATGGCAGCACGGATCAGGAGCGTGCCGCGCGGCGTGCGCAGGCACGCAGCCTGCTCGACTCGGTCATGGGTGAGACGGCAGCCCTGTCGCGCGTTCTGCCAGCCACGGATCGTGTGCGCCTGGATCGCTATCTCACCGATGTGCGTGAAGTGGAGCGCCGCATCGCACTCGCCGAGAAGTCAGTTCCGGCGGGCATGAAGCTGCCGGCGGCGCCCACCGGCATCCCGGACGACTTCGACGTGCACGTCAAGCTGTTGTTCGACCTCATGGTCCTCGCCTGGCAGGCCGATGTCACGCGTGTCTCTACAATGATGTTCGCGCAGGAGGTCAGCAACGCAGTATTCGTGGGCAGCGGCGTGCGCGAGCCATTCCACAATCTTTCGCACCATTCCAACGTGCCGGACAACATTGCCAAGCTGGTACTGGTCAATCAGTACCACGCCGCCACCTTTGGCTATGCACTGAAGAAGCTGCGCGAAACGCCTGACGGTGATGGCAACATGCTGGATCACTCGTTGCTGCTCTATGGCAGCGGCATGAGCAACAGCAACCAGCACGACCACAATCCGCTGCCGATCATTGTGGCCGGCGGTGCAGGCGGACGACTGAAGGGGGGGCGCCACATCCGGGTGGGTGACAAGGTGCCGCTGTCGAATCTGCAGCTTTCCCTGCTGCAGACGATGCAGGTGCCGGTCGAGTCATTCGGTGACAGCACCGGCACCGTGGAAATTTGAAGGCCCATGCACATGCCCAAACAACTGGTGGTCATGATTGCGAGCTTCATGATCCTGTCCTCTGCAGCCGTGCAGGCCGGGGCGCTCGCCGATGCAGCTGCCAGCGGTGACCTGGCGGCAGTTCGATCACTGCTCAAGACCCGCGCCGATCCGAATGAACCCAATCGGGATGGTACGCCCGCGCTGCACTGGGTCGTGCGCATGCAGGATGCAGCCACGGCACAGCAGCTGATCAAGGCCGGCGCCAATCCGGACCTGCCCAATCGCTATGGTGTGCGGCCGCTGCATCTGGCGATTGCCAACGATGATCCGGCCATGGTGCAGCTGCTGCTGAAGGCCGGCGCCGATGCCAACACCGCCGACGCCGCGGGAGACAGCTGCCTCGTCATGGCAGTACGCGCAGGACGCATCGAGGTCGTGCGGGCCTTGCTGGCCAAGGGCGCAAAGCCGGGTGCAGTCGACGTCCAGTTCAAGCAGACACCGCTGATGGTGGCAGCACGGGAAGGGCACACCGGGATCGTGCGCCTGTTGCTTGCCCAGGGCGCGCAGGTGGATGCGCAGACCCGCGCCGGCAAGGTGCCCGCCTTCCGTACGCCCGGCAGCAATGCGGGATCGAAGGGCTCGGGCATCGTGCGCGGTGGTTGGCCGGAACGCGGCGAGCGCGATCCCATTCCCGGCGCCAAGACCGCGCTGCTCTACGCCGCGCGAGAAGGAAACGTGGCAATCGTGCGCTTGCTGGTCGAAGCCGGTGCGCAGCTTGAGAAGTCCGATGCGGATGGCGTGACGCCATTGCTGATGGCAGTGCTCAACGGGCAGATGCCGGTCGCGCACCTCCTGCTGGAACGCGGCGCCAATGTGAGGGCTGCAGACTGGTACGGCCAGACGCCGCTGTTTGCAGCCGTGGATCTGCGCAATCTGGATGTGGCCGGCCCCGCCCGTGACAACGAAGTGGATCGGGCTGCCGCGCTGCAACTGGTGCAGGCGATTCTCGCGCGTTCACCCGACGTCAACGCGCGGACGCGCGAATCGCTGCCGCAGCGACGCTGGATCACGCGCCTGGGGTCGCTGTCATGGGTGGACTTCACCGGACAGACGGCCTTCCTGCGCGCCGCCCTGGCCGGTGATGTCACGGTGATGCGCCTGCTGCTGCAGCATGGTGCGGATGCAAACATCGCCACCTTCAATGGCACGACGCCACTGATGGCCGCAGCGGGAGTGAACTGGACGGTGTCGCAGACCTTCGATGAGGGGCCGGCAGCACTGCTCGATGCCGCGCGTCTGGCCATCGCGCAGGGCAACGATGTGAATGCCCAGAACGCGATGGGATTGCGCGCCATCCATGGCGCCGCGAACCGGGGATCCGACGAGATCATCAAGTTGCTCGTCGAGAAGGGTGCTGCGACCGATACCGCCGATCGCGAAGGGCGCACACCGGTTGTATGGGCACAGGGTGTGTTCCTGGCAACGCATCCTCCGCAGGCAAAACCCGCCACCGTCGCGCTGCTCAAGCAGCTGCAGGCAAACCGATAGAAGAAGTTATCCATTTCTAGTCTGGTTCGGAGCGCGTGCACTGCCGGGAGCGCTATCCCTTTTCCCCGGAGTAGCTTCTCCCGGCGGTGCACGCCACACGCATTCAGCGGTTGACAGAAAAATACACGGGAGTTTCGAAAAATGTTTACCCGCCTTACGAAGATCATTGCGGCGCTGTTGATGGTCGCATTCGCGGCAGTCGCCAGCGCGCAGTCCGCGCTGCAGCTCTCGGTCTATACCGGCCGAGGGGTGACCGGCTACGACGTCAACTCCACGATGATCTCCGGCGAGAAAGACATGCTGCTGATCGACGCGCAGTTCTCGCTCAGCGACGCCCACCGCCTGGCTGCGTCGATCCTGGAGTCGAAGAAGAATCTCATCACCATCTACATCACGCACCCGCATCCGGACCACATGTTCGGGCTCGCCGTGCTGAAGCAGGCCTTCCCGCAGGCGCGGATCCTGGCGTTGCCGCAGACCGTTGCGGTGGTCAAGACCGCGTGGCCCGGGCGGCAGAAGTTCTGGTTTCCTACCTACGGCAACAACATTCCGGGCCCCGATCCGGTGCTGCCGGAGGAACTGACCACGCCGTTCCTCACGCTGGAAGGCCAGCAGTTTCCGGTGACTGGACCCGTCGGTGGCAGTGACGGCCCCGGGAACAGCTTTGTTTACATTCCTTCCCTCAAGGCCGTCGTGACCGGGGACATCGTATTCGATCACGCCTACTTCGGCGTGCAGCGGGACAAGGGACGCGAGGAATGGAACAAGAGTCTGGAGCAGATCCTGGCGCTGAAGCCGGAAGTAGTAATTCCGGGGCATGAAGGGCCTGGCGCGACGCGCAATCCGGCCTCGATCGCGTTCATGCGCAAATACGTGGCTGCCTGGGATGCGAACGTCAGCAAGTCGAAGAATGCAGCCGAAATGCGCCAGCGCACGCTCAAGAAGTATCCGCGTCTGGGCATGGAGTTCACGCTGGATTCGCGCGTGGCCACATACTTCCCGGCGCCGGCTGCTGTGCCAGCTCCGGCTACACGCTGAAGATGCTGCGGGCGATATGGCGTTTCACGCTGGCAGCGCGGTGTGCACAGGATGCGGCCATTGCGCAGCAGCGTGGCGCGCGGATAGAACCAGCGATTACCGCTGAAGGCGAGGCTGCTGGCTTTCTGGTTGCTCTTCGCCGCCTCGAAGGAATCATGCTCGGGGGTGATATAGGCCATGAAGTGGAACTCGGTGCCACCGTCGAGGCTGGCACAGACCAGTGGCCGGCGGTTGCCATCTGGCCGCACCAGATACGAGTTGAGCGCGGTCAGGGAGTTCAGGCCATCCAGCGGCAGCTGCGATGGTGCCGACCAGGTGTGTCCACCATCCATTGATACCTGGATGGGTGCACGGCCGGCCGGCGTGCCGAAGCCTGAACTGAATGCAGAGATCAACACGTTCCTGTCCAGATAATTGATCGGGCCAACTTCAGCGAATGGCTTTGCCGATGCCCTTGCAGTGGCCAGCACGTTGACTTGCGGATTGGCGCCGTTCCAGGTGCGACCTCGATCGGTGGAACGCACCTAGGTACAGGCGCAGAATTCGTCTTCGCGCCGATAAACAATGACATTGTCCAGATCCCGGGCCAGGCGGGGAGCCGTATAGCTGTGGATGATGGCAGTCGCACCCCGGACACTGCGCGTCACACCTGTGCAGGCCGAGAGGGCGGCGGCTGGCAGAGCAGATGCAAGCAGGGTTCGACGAGTGATCATGATGGCCCCCGGACGCGTGTATCAATACGCCGGCGTGAATAGCTCCCCGGAAGGGGCAGGATTCACCCAATCGGCGGCAAATATTGAGATCATCAGCTTGTTGAGGTCACGTAATCTGCTGCAATGAAAGTCGCCTTTCCGTACATCGCCCAGACGCACCAGATTCCGCATAGCTTGCCAATTGCCGCTGAGCTCGCGATGCAGAGGCCCGACTGGAAGGTGCACGTCGTGTGCTCCAGCGACGCCCAGGAGCGCGTCGTGCGCCGGCTGCTGGCGCTGTACCCGCAGGCACGCCTGCAGATCGATCGATTCCGTATTGGCCCGCTGACACGGTTGCATCAGCGCCTGGTGCGCGACGGCACTCCGGCAAAGAATCTGACGCTGATCGGCAATCGCCGCTATTTCCGCTCCTGCGATGCGGTGGTGGTGCCCGAGCGCACCTCACTGATCCTACGGCGCCTGCACTTGCCGGCATTGAAGATGATCTGGACCAATCACGGCGCTCCGGGCAGGGCAGTCACCTATGCCGACGACCTGATCGAGTTCGATTTCCTGCTGCTGGCCGGCGAACAACAGGCCGCCCGCATGCGCGCCCAGGGCACTCTGCGCGAAGGTCATTATCAGACGGGAACATACGCAAAGTTCGACCTGGTCCGCCGGATCGATGCACGCCGTGAACGACTGTTCGCGAACGATCGCCCGACCGTGCTTTACAACCCGCATTTCGAGCCTGGGCTCTCCTCCTGGCCGCGCGATGGGTTCAAGGTACTGGAACACTTTGCCGCGTCAGGAGACTGGAACCTGATTTTCGCGCCACATATCCGGATGTTTGACCGGCACGATCCGGCGACGCTGGCAATACAGGCAAGGCTGGACAAATACCGGTCGATCCCCCACATGCTGATCGATACCGGCAGCGATGCTTCGATAGACATGACCTATACACACGGGGCCGACATCTACCTGGGCGACGTATCGAGCCAGATCTGCGAATTCATGCTGCGGCCACGCCCATGCCTGTTCATCGACAGTCACAGGACTGCGTGGCAAAACAACCCGGATTACCCGTTCTGGGAGCTCGGTGAGGTGATCGATGGCGTGGATGGACTTGCGACCGCGCTCAGGGATGCCGTTGCGAGCCACGGGCGCTGGGTCGGGCGGCAACGTGAGTTCTTCCGCGCAACATTCGACGCTGAGCCCGAAGCCGTCGGTCATTCAGCGGCCACAGGCGCCACTGCAATCGCCATGTTTCTTGAATGCGGGCGTTAACGACTCAGCGGGAAGCGGCGCCAGTAAGTAAGGCAGCGCCAGACCCATTCGAGGGGGCCAAAGCGGAAGCGGGCCAGCCATGGCCTGGACCAGGCCAGCATGAGGAGACAGCCAAATGCGAGGAAGCCCCATTGTTCCAGCCGGCTGAAACGGTCGTAGAGACCCAGCCCCCAGCCCTGGAAAATCAGCGCCATCACCAGCGACATCCCCAGGTAATTGCTGAAGGCCATGCGACCCGCTGCGGTAAGACGCGTGCCCAGCGACGTACCTGTGAATCGCGGCGCCAATGCCACCAGCACGGCGAGGTAGCCGAGTGTCATGGGTAGCCGCAGGGCAGTCGTCGGTCCATAGAAGACGAAATAGTTGAGCTCATAGCGCCAGTTTTCCTGCATCAGCCACAGGCCCATGGCCAGCGCGATCGCCGCCGAGACGCCGATGCCAATCAGGCCCCAGGTCAGCATGCGTCGCCTGTCCCATGCGCCTGAAAAGAAACCGAGCCGATACAGTGCGGCACCGATCAGCATCATCGGCAGATATTGAAGCGCAACAAACTGCATGTTCATGAAAGGCTCGAAGAAAGCGTCGGTCGTGCGGAAGCGGTGGCGCAGGATTTCGCCCATGCTTCCCTGCGACATGACTCGGCTTTCCGCCGCAATGGCCACTCGCTCTTCCGCCCAGTGCTTTTCGTATTCGACTCTCTCGGGAGCTGCGGCGGACATTGCCAGCGCCTGCTGCTCATCGGCAGCCGGTGTCCACAACGAGATTCCTCCCATCACGCTCTCGAAGCAGATGAGAAGAATGCCGAGGGCCAGCAGGAGCCTGGGCTTCCAGAAGATGGCCCAGATCGCGAACGCGCCCATGACGGCGTAATCGAGCAGGATGTCGCCTTCGAACAGGAAGACGTAGTGCGCGTAGCCGAACATGGCCAGCCAGAATAGGCGGCGCAGTTGCAGCCAGCGCGCGGCTGCGCCCCGGGCACGGGCGCGCTCGATGAATACTACGAGTCCGACGCCGAACAGCGCCGCGAACATGCTGCGCAGTTTGCCGTCGATGAAGACGTAGTTGAACAGCCAGGGGAACCATTCGGTCCACGTCATTTCGTGCACCAGCGCCACGACGCGCCGCGCTTCGTTAGGTCGCGCAAAGGTGACGATGTTCGAGGCCAGGATGCCCAGCACCGCGATGCCGCGGATGAAATCAATGCTGGCGATCCGCCCGCCTTCGGGGATGTCCCGCATGGCATCGATCGCCATGCGGGGGGTCCCTTCAATTGGCACATTTCCTCGTGACACTACCAGCCCCTGCGACGCCCTGGATTGAACGGCAGCATAGGCACGTCCGATTCGAATCGCTCAGTGATTTCAACTCACTCGCTGCCCGCCTGCGTTGGTGACGATTGGATTTGCCGTGGCGGGCATTACGCGCGAGGATGGTGAAATTCCTGCACATGTCGCCACCTGGGGAAATCCATCTGATGAGCACTTTGCCTGCGACAACCGATGACCGGATCGTCTGGGACACCTGGCTGTCGATCTTCCGTTTTCCTGTGGTTTCTGTTGCCGATGAGGTCGGTACGCTTGCCGCCATTGCGGAGCGGGCGAAGACCACGGAAGAACTTGCCGCTGATATCAAGGTGGATGCGCGCGCGCTGCAGATCCACCTGGCCCTGCTGGCGGCACTGGGATTCGTGGAACGAAGGGAGGGTCGCTGGCGTGCCACGGCAGCAACGCGCACCTGGATGCACCCGGAGGCAGCTGGCTATGCCGGGCCGCTGATCCACCGCTTCAAGCAGCACCAGCCATTTCACGCCCAGTTGTTGCAGACGCTGCGCACCGGTGGCCGCGCGGACGGCTACACCACCGCCTCGAATGAGTGGGAGCGTGGCGAGATGGCGCCCGATCTGGCGAAGTTCATTACGGTGTTCATGAATGCCCACAGCCTCGCTTCATCCAAGGCGGTGGCTATGCAGCCATTGTTCGCCGGCGTACGTTCGGTACTGGATGTCGGTGGTGGGTCGGCAATTTTCTCCATCGAACTTACGCGGGCATGGCCGGCGCTGCGCGCCACCGTGCTCGAGATTGCCGCAATCTGTGCCGAGGCCGACGGCTTCATCGCAGGTGCGCTTGCCACCGGGCAGGTGAAGACGCTGCCGATGAACATGTTCACGCAGGACTGGCCACCTGGCCACGATGTGCATTTTTTTTCCAACATCTTCCACGACTGGTCGGATGACACCTGCCGGCTGCTGGCTCGCAAGTCGTTCGCTGCGTTGCCAACCGGCGGCCGGATCGCCCTGCATGAGATACTCATGGATGACGACCACTGCGGACCGGCACCCGCTGCAGCATTTTCGCTACTGATGCTGATGGGAACGAAAGGCCGACAGTACAGCCTCCCGGAGTTGCGCGAATTCCTTGAAGCCGCAGGCTTCGTGGAGGTCGAGGCGGCGCAGACCGGCGGTGGCTATTACTCCCTGGTCACGGCGCGCAAGCCCTGAGGTCGCGCGTCGGCCACAGACTCTTACGAGAGAAACTCGTTTGGTTGGCTGCATTGCTTGATACCTGCCGAGGCAGCGAACTGTGAGTTGTTTTCGCAACACGCCGTTAATAGTTATGCCTACAATTGACTCTAATTGACAGACCAATTGGTCAGTTCTGTCATCGCAGCCTGTCCGTTGCAGGCTGGTAGCTGAGCGGCTGGGTTGGTGATTCCAAGAAGCCTCAGCCAGCAGTCGGCGGAAGTAAACAATTGAAAAGGGGAAATTGAAGTGTCCAAGCCATACACGGGCCGCAGGCCCGATCTCGTTCGTCTCGCCGTTACCCTCGCCATCGGATCCACCCTGTGGGCAGGATCTATCTCTGCGGCCGCACCGGCCGATACAGAACTGGAAGAGGTCCAGGTCACCGGTTCGCGCATCAAGCGCGCCAATGACTTCGATACCGCGAATCCCACTACCGTGGTCGATGCGGACTACATGAAGAACCTGGGTATCGTGAACGTCGGCGATGCGGTGAAGGCATTGCCTGCCAACATCTCGAACAACACGCCTTCGACCACCGGCAACGCCAACTTCTTCACCGGTTCGACCATCGCCAACCTGCGCGGCCTGAACCCGTTCTTCGGCAGCCGCACGCTGACGCTGATCAATGGCCGCCGGCATGTGCCGACAAACCAGGGCGACGGCGTCGACCTGAACTTCATTCCGAGCATCATGATCGACCGGCTCGACGTGGTCACCGGCGGCGCTTCGGCTGCTTACGGCTCGGGCGCAATTTCGGGCGTCAACAACATCTATCTGAACCACACTCTCGATGGGTTCAAGGTGGATGCCGACTTCGCGCGTTCGGCGCGGCATGATGCCAAGGACCGGCACGTTGCGGCGGCGTTTGGTTCGCCTTTCGCTGGCGACCGCGGCCACTTTACCTTCGCGGTCGAGAACCAGAGCAGCGACCCGCTGGGATGCAAGGACGTCCGCTCCTGGTGCGCATTGGATGTCGGCTTCACCGGCAACCCTGCAGCCGGCTCGTTCAATACGACCACCAACCGGTTCACCGGCGCACCGACCAACATCCTGAAGTACGGCGTCCGCAGCCCGATCACTTCGGGTGGCCTGTGGTACCAGACTTTTGGCGCACCGCCCACGCTGCAGGTCAATGACCTCGGAACCGCCAACGTGGCGTACAACCCCGGCACCGGCAACCAGAGCTTCTGGGCCAATACTTCTGGTGGCAATGGCCGGCGGCTAAGCCAATACACCAACCTGCGCGCACCGGTGGATCGCACGGTGTATGCCGGCACGCTGTCTTTCGAGATCAATGATTCGCTGAACTTCACCGCCGACGCGAGCTACGGTGAAGTCGGTACGCTCAACCGCACCGGTGGCTTTGGCACCGACACCACGTTCGCCATTGGCAACATCGCGCCGGACAATGCCTACCTGGCGCTGAATCCCGCCTTGCAGACGGGCTTCGCTTCGGCGCAGTTTTTCCCGGGCTCGCCTGCCTCACTGACGAAGGACTGGTCCAGCCAGGTGGATTCGTACACCAAGTTCGATACGCAGGTGTTCCGCACCTCGGCCGGCCTTGACGGCCACATCGGTGAAAGCAGCTGGACCTGGGATGCGTACTGGCAGTACGGCCAGACCGAGCGCTCGCAGCTGGTCAACGACAACAAGCACAGCGACGCCAATGCCTTCGCCATCGACGCCGTGTTCGACAGCCGCGATTCGGCACTGCCGGTCGCCGCGCGTCGCATCGAATGCCGCGTGACACAGCAGATCCGCACCGGCGCGGTTGGCGCGCCGGCGGTGGGTTCGCGGCTGTACAACGTGGCGCAGGGTTGTGTGCCGATCAATGCGTTCGGCACCCAGCCCATCGATGCCGCGGCCCGCAACTACTCGTTCGGGTATCTGCTCGAAACACTGAAGTACAAGCAGCAGGTGTTTGCGTTCAACACCACCGGCGACCTGTTCGAGGGTTTCGGTGCCGGCACGATCAAGGGTGCAACCGGTTTTGAGTACCGGACCGAGAAGGGCAAGAACATCGGTTCGCAGAACGATGCAGCGGGCAATCCCGTGCCAAGCTACGTCCGCAACGACTACCTGATCCAGTACGGTGAATCGTTCTCCGGAAACGTCAACGTCGTCGAGGCCTATGTCGAGACCGACGTGCCGTTGCTGAAAGACGCGCCTTTCGCACGCAAGCTCGACCTCAACTTGGCCGGCCGCTGGTCGCAGTACAAGAACGAGGGCAAGGCCGGCACCACTGGCGAGAAGCGCACGCACGACATGAGCACCTGGAAGGTGTCGGGCATCTGGGATCCGGTTGAATGGCTGCGAGTTCGTGGCAGCCAGTCGCGGGACAGCCGCGCGGCGAACTTCCGCGAGCTGTATTACGGCCAGAAGATCTCGGCGGGTGGCCTGTTCGGCTTCTGCACGCCTGGGACTGCACCTCCTGGCTCGCCGCGCGACGCCTGCAACTGGAGTCTGGAAGGCAACGTCGACCTGAAGCCCGAGAAGGCAGACACGACGACCATCGGCCTGGTGTTCCAGCCGCGTGACCTGCTGCCCGGCTTCGAGTTTGCGGCGGACTATTTCCGCATCAAGATCTCGGACGGTATCCAGCAGGCCAACATCGGTCGCGTTCAGAATGGCTGCCAGATCTCGCACCTCCAGGAGTTCTGCAACCTGATCACGCCGGATCCGGGCGCGCTGCCGACTCCGGGCACCACTGGCAACTATAACTACAACCCGGCCACGGGCGCGGGTATCAACACCATCCGCGCGCTGGCATTCAACGGTAGTGGCTATATCTATCGCGGTGTCGATTTCACCGGTAACTACCTGTGGGACCTGGGCGCGGCAGGAAAGTTGAATTTCCGCTTGCTGGCCACACGCATGCTCGAGCAGAGCCTGCAGCTGGTGCCGGGTCAGCCGTTCGTGGATGTGGTGGGTCAAACGGGCAATGCCAACAGCTTCCTGTCCGACTTCCAGTCGACAGCAAAGTGGCTGGGCAACCTCACTGCGACCTATTCGCAGGGTCCGCTCACTTCCACGCTGTCGGCGCGGCATATCGGCAAGGGCAAGCGCGACTACCTGGGTGTAACGCCGTCTGACGACAACTACACGACGGCCCCGGCCAACTACGTGCGGTATGACGTCAACGACGTGGGTTCGTACACGGTGTTCGGCCTGAACGCGAGCTACAAGATCGACACGAAGTTTGCCGAGAACTTCGAGGTGTGGGCTGATGTGACGAACCTGCTGGATCGCGATCCGCCGCTTGTGGGTGGTGGCTCCGGTGGCACCAATCCGACGTTCTATGACGCGATTGGCCGCTTCTACCGGGTCGGCTTCCGCTCGAAGTTCTGATCGGTCGGGATGGAACGAAAAGCGGCGGGCATTTGCCCGCCGCTTTTTTTTTGCCTGCAGCGAGCTAGCCCGTCTTCAGCAGCGTGTGCACCATGCTGGGCAGTGCATTGGCCTGCGCAGTGATCGCCGTGCCTGCCTGCTGCAGGGTCTGCGCGGTGCACCGAGGTTGGCACGTTGCCTGAGCACGTACTCCAGCGCTTCATCCAGAGGGATGATGGATCGCTGCGCCGTTTACGCACTGGTACCGAGATCGACTTCGCCCAGGCCGAGGGCGCCCAGACTCATCACGCCATTCGAAAGTCCATCGTCGGCGCACACGAGAGGTCTACATCTTGGCCGACTGTGCCGCCAGTTCCTCGAGGTCCAGGTCGTGCTCCAGCTCGTGGAGGATGGCGTCTTCGATCTGGCCAGCGCGATGCAGGCGCAGCAGTTCCGCGCGTCCGGCCGCCACTGCGGTGAGTACCAGGTCGAAATGGGCGTGCAGACGCGGGTTGTGCTCCGCTTCATTGCCCGCGTAGTTGACCGTGATGGTGGCGATGCGGCGATAGCGCTCCAGCAGCTGTGGATGTAGCAGCGTGCCGTCGTCCGCGTAAGCGCGCTGCTCCACGACGCGCAACTGTGCCTGCGCCATCGCGACTTCGGCCAGTGATCGCGTGAGCGGTGCGCTGTAATTGTCAGCTTCGCTGACCTTCGCCCAACGAATCACTGCGCCGAGCGTCATGCCCTGAATAAGCACCGTGCCGAGTATCACCGTGAATGCCGCGACGAGAATGAAATCGCGACCGGGCATCGACGCGGGTACGCTCAGGGCAACAGCCAGCGTCACGACACCGCGCATGCCGGCCCAGCTCAGAATGGCTGCTGCCCGGCCTCCCAGCGGCTGAAATCGTTTCCATCCCAGTGCGCGCTGCAAGGCAATGATGAGCTCGCCACCATACACCCAGGCAAACCTTGCCAGCATCAGCGCCAGCAGGATCAGCAGCACCGGCTCGATCATCTGCTCGAGGACAATGCCGAACCCCCCGACGCGATCGATCACGTCACGCAGCGACGAACCGATGAGCATGAACACCGAAGCTTCAAGCAGGAAGATGAGCACGGCCCAGAATGACGTGCCGCGCATGCGCACCGCCGCCGACAGGGTCACATGCTGGAACCAGCCGCAGATGAGGCCAGTGGTTACCGTGGCGATGACGCCGGATACATGCAGCTTTTCCGCTACCAGGTAGGAAGCCCAGCAGATCAGCACCGAGGCCGCGATCATCAGGTATTCATCCTGCAGGCGGCGCACCACCAGCAGCCAGATGACGCCGATCACCACGCCAGCCACGGCGCCTCCCAGCGCGAGGATGAGGAAACTGCCGAGTGCGGCGCTGGCACTGAAGGTGCCGGTGACTGCGGCGGCTACCGCAAAGCGGAACAGCACGAGGCCGGTTGCGTCGTTCAGCAGGCTCTCGCCTTCGAGCAGGATCGACAGTCGATGCGGCAACTTGACCCTTTGCAGCACCGCACGTGCCGAGATCGCATCCGGTGGTGATACAACCGCGCCGAGCGCCGCACAGGCAGCCCAGGGCAGGGCGGGCACCAATTCGTGGGTCACCACTGCCACCACCACCGTCGTGAACAGCACGGCGCCGATGGCCAGCGACAGGATGCCGACGAGATGCCGACGCAGATGCGCAAGCGGTATGAACCAGGCGCCGTCCATCAGCAGCGGCGGCAGGAAGATCACCAGCACCAGTTCCGGGTCCAGTGAGATGACGGGCAGGCCGGGCATGAATGCCAGTGCTGCGCCACCCACTATCAAGGCGACAGCTGGTGGCAGATTGAGGCGGTGCGCCATGAAACGCAGTGCAATGGTCGCGAACAGCATTGCGACGATCAATTCGAACATGTGCATGGCGCGAGATTAGCAGGCAGCGCGCGGGATTTCTTCTCGCATCAATGACTTGTGGTTGTCGTTAGACGGGTTCAGCCATGACCGGCCTGAATGCGCCGGACGACCTGCATCGTGTCAGCCTCGTCTGCACGTTTGTCGATACGGAACCGCCTGACCCGCGCCAGCCGCAGCGCGAGTCCGCCCGCATAACGCGTGCTGGTCTGCAGATCGCTGAATGCGATTTCCACCACCAGCTCCGGGCGCACGTAGACCGTCGTGCGGTCGCGATGGATCTCCCGTGCCAGCAGTTCGCGTGTCTGCCATGCCAGCATCGCGTCGGTCAGGCCCTTGAACGTCTTGCCCAGCATCACGTATTCGCCCGTGTCGGTATCGATTGCGCCGAGATGCAGGTTCGACAGCAGGCCCTCACGACGGCCATTGCCCCACTCGGCAGCGAGGATTACCAGATCCAGGGTATGCGAGCGCTTGATCTTGAACCATTGCGCACCGCGGTTGCCCGCTTCGTACGTCGATGCAAGCGACTTGGCCATGACGCCTTCGTGGCCCGCAGCCAGGGCCGCTTCATAGAACGCGGTCGCCTGCGCTTCTTGTGTCGTGACCAATTGCGGCATCCTCTCTGACGCCGGCACGGCGCGGGCCAGTGCCGCCATGCGTTCGCTCAATGGTTGCTCCGTCAGGACTTCGCCATCCAGCAGCAGGCAGTCAAAGTAGTACGCGCGCATCGGTAGCTTCTCGAGCAACGCCTGTACATTCAGGCTGCGGCCGAAGCGACGCATGGTGACCTGGAAGGGTTGGGGGCGACCGTCGGCGGCATGCACGAGCGCTTCACCATCCAGGATCAGGTCTGTCGCCGGCAATGCGCGCACCGCGGCAACGACCTCCGGAATCGCCGCGCCGATTTCATTGAGCGCACGCGTGTAGATGCGCACCTGCGCACCTTGCTTGTGAACCTGGATGCGTCCGCCGTCCATTTTCCAGTCGAACTGCACCGGTCCTGCGAGTATGCGCAGCACTGCGGACGGGTCCTGGGCCGTCTGTGCAAGCATCGGCACAACCGGGTGAAGTACGCGCAGCTGAAACTGCTGCAGGCCGGCGGCACCGGCCGTCAGCGCCACGCCTGCAAGGTGGCCCAGCTCGGGGCCATACATCACTGCCCGGCGTATCAGGGCTACTGGCAGTTTCGCTGCGGCGGCAATTGCGTCCGTCATGACGCCATCAAGCGCACCCTGGCGCAGTTCGCCTGCGAAGAGGCGCAACAGAAAATCCTGCTCCCTCGCAGTCGCTGCGCCAAACAGGGCCGCAAGCAGCTCGGTGCGCCGCGCTGAGGATCCAGGGCCGGCACTGGCTCCGACGGCCTGGACAGTGGCGTCCACGGCGCTGATCGCAAGCGTCGACACTACGGCGGGCCTTTCGTCAGCCACGGCATGCAGCGTGCGATGGCCAATGCCGATACGCCCCTGTGGCAACGAGCCGGAGAGATAGTGCACGGCGGTTTCGATCTCGCTCTCCGGAATGGAAACCAGGCAGTCGGCCAGAGCACGGATCTTCGCGAGTCGCGACGCGCTGCCAGCGACTAGTGCTGACGTGGTTACCAGCAGATCCAGCGAGGCCATGCGCATATCCTCCGGGCAATGCCAGCATCTGCTAAGAAGGCAATCGCAACCCGTGATTCGAAAGTACAGGGAGCGGACCAGCCAGCCGTGGCGATGACAATCACGACGCCATCGCACGTCTGGCGGGAAACGGCTCACGCCGTTCGATGGTGACATCGTAGATGATGGCCAGTTGATCGGCAGGTGCTTCGAAATCCACCAGCGCCAGCGAGTTGCCATGCACATCACGCGCCCACATCACGCGCTGCTCGGGCTGGATGACAAGGTCCAGGGCAACCATGCGCAGGTCGTGCCCCTCGCGCGGTCGCAGCACCAGTCGATGACGACCGAACTGGACTGGCGCAGCGTACCGGTAAACGGTGCGATGGCGGATATTCAGGCGGAACACGCTTCAGTCCACGCTGGCTGCAATCGACACGCCGCGCGCGCCCAGTTTTTCATTGCGGATCGGCACGAATTTCTGTTTCTTGCCCAGCTTGCACGACACCTTCATCCGCGTTGGGATTGCCGATCCGAACACGCTGGCAACGGCTGTATCGGCCGCGTCCCGCCCTGTGGCGATCCGTACCAGCCCGTTGAGCTGCGCCAGTCGCGTCGCGTCGAACACCATCCAGTTGCCGCCGATCAGGCATTCGAAGCAGGCGTGAAAGTCCCGTGGCTGCAGTTCGTACGCAAAGCCAGTGAAATAGCGTGCCGGAATGTTGAGCGCACGGCACAGTGCGATTCCCAGGTGTGCGAAGTCACGGCACACTCCAACGCGCTGCGTGACCGTGTCATAGGCGGAGGTGACCGCGTTGGTGCTACCCGGCAGATAATCCACATTGTCGTAGATCCATTCGGTGATCTTCACGACCTTGTCGTAAGGCGTCTCCAGATTGCCGAGCAGATCCCAGGCCAGCCTGCCCAGGCGGTCCGACTGGCAGTAGCGACTCGGGAAGAGATAGGTAACAGCCGGGTGATCCAGAGCAGTGACCGGTGTGGCCGCGATCTGGTCCGCCCGGCACACATCGAAAGTGCAGTCGACACTGGCGGAGTAGCGCACGGACAGTTCTTTGCGCTTGGCCGTATCAAGGCGTACGAAACGATTACCGTGTTCATCGCGAAATTCGGCGAAGGCGACCCTGGGTTCGATCGCGAACTCTTCCTCGAGAATCTTCTGGGAAGAGCTTTCCTGCGCATGCAGGCTCAGTATCATGGCGGAGCGAAACCCCACGGCGTAGTCGATCTCGGCAGCCACTTCAAAAATCATTGCGCAGGGGTCCAGTTTACGTTCGCTCGGTATTCTGGAAGATTGCCTGCGTTCCTACCTGTCGGAGCCAGCCGGAGTCCTATGTCCGCATCCACCTACATGAAATGGACCAGGCGCAGTTGCTTCGCAATGGCTCTGTGGGGAATCGCGCTGCTGCCCGTTGCAGAGGCCGGCGTGCTGGATGCGGCAAACGCCGTGCGCCGCGCCGGGTGTGAGCAGAGGGCGGGAGTGTCAGAGCCGCTGCGCCGGAGTGCTGCACTGGACGGAGTGGCGCGCCGCTGGTCTGCAGGAGGAAGGCTGCGAGCTGCCGAAGTGGCCGAGAACCATCATTCCCGCCAGTCCGTCTCCGTGAAATTTCCGGCCAGTGCCAACGACAGGTCGGTCGAGACAATCCTGCGCCTGAATCAATGCCGCGCCCTGACGGATCCGCAGTTCAGCGAGGCAGGCCTGGCGCTGCGTGGGGATATGGCCTGGCTGGTGCTGGCCGCGCCGAACCGCATTCCTGCGGCAGCGGATGCACCGGGCGTCGCGATTGAAGTGCTGCAGCGTGTCAATCAGGCGCGTGGCGTTGCTCGCAACTGTGGCAGTGAGCGGTTCGGTGCGGCGCCCCCGCTGCGCGCCTCTGCATTGCTCACGCGCGCAGCGCAGCTGCATGCCCGTGACATGGCGCGGAACGACTTCCTCGCACATGAGGGCAGTGATGGCAGCCAGCCATCCCGGCGCGCAGAGCGGGTCGGTTATCGATGGAAAAGGATCGGCGAGAATGTCGCGGGTGGACCCGAATCTGCAGCGGAAGTGGTGGATGGCTGGCTTGCGAGTCCAGGCCATTGCCACAACATCATGGAACGGAACTTCACCGAGATGGGCATCGGCTTTGCGGCGAACGAGGACAGCGAGCTGCTGATCTACTGGTCACAGATGTTCGGCAGCCCGCGTTAGCCTGTCCGGCATGCATCAGATCCAGCCTTTCTGAAGCAGGTCGCCAACACCCTCGAGAATGTGGTTCGGGCGGCGGTTCAGCGGCTGCTTCACCCACTGTGCCCGGCTGGTCGTGCCGGTGCAGACACCGAAGCCGGTGGCCTTGCCCCGCCTCGCCATTATCATTTCCACCAGCGGGTCGTCGCCCACGACGCCGACCGCAGTCATCGGTATTCCAAGCTGCCGGGCGACGAAACGCAGCGCATACAGTGACGGCTTGCCGGTGATGATGGCTCGTGCCCTGGTCATGCGGCGCAGCGCCGCGACGATCGCATACGAATAGCCTATGGTGCGTCCGGTCTTCGACGCGAAGAAGGGCACATCGGAGGCCACGTAGAGTTTCGCGCCGGCCCAGATCGCATTGCACGCGGCCTCGATATCCTTCATCCCGCAGTCGGGATGCCAGCCGACATAGACTGCATCGACACGCTCGCAGTCGGGCTCGCCAGTGAACGTGATCTCGATACCGCTTTCCTGCAGCGCATGCCCGACGCCTGGAGAACCGAGGACCAGGGCGCGTCTCACACCCTGTTTCTGCAGCACACCGGCGGTCACGCTCGATGGCGTCAGCATCTGCGCATCATCAACCGGCACGCCGACGGCACGCAGCCGCGGCGCCTGCACGGCGGCGGGATAGGCGCTGCCATTGGTGAGCACCACATACGGAATGCCGCGTTCGCGCAGGCGTGTCAGCACGTCGATTGCGCCCGGCAGTACATCGTACGATTTGCCGGACCGGTCGCCGAGCACCAGGGTGCCGTCCAGATCGAACATGTAGCCCTTGATCCCTGATCGCTTCACGCCGCTGTCCTTCTTAATTCAAGCCGGAATCCTGGCTTCTCGACCAGGATGTCATGCAGATCATTGCGTGCGCACAGTGCGCGGATGAGCTGCAGTGCCGGCCGCATTGCCGGGTCGTATACACGTGGCGCGGGGCCTGCTGCCTGCATGGCGTCAATGAGATTCGCAGGCATGGTTGCGCGCAGCAGAAATTCCTCGTCCGAGAGACTCGCCCCGATCTTCCGGCGCAATTCCACCACAGACAGCATCGCAGCCTCGGCCTGTATTTCCTTCGTACGTGGCAGTGCCATGATGCGGTCCATCACCGCGCCGTCGATGGGAATATTCGGTCTGCCGAAACGGCCCAGTGCATAGCGGATCACCTCATCCGGGATCACGGCATAGCGCTCCTTGCCGGTGACATTCATCACCGCCATGGTCAATATCATCTGTGCGAAAGGCGTCATCACGATGGGCCAGCCCAGCTCCTCGCGCACCCGGGCAAGCTCGCCGATCACTGCCGATTCCATATGCGAGAGGCGGGCATCGCCGAGGTGCCGGCGCATCGTCCCCACCACGCCACCGGGCAGTTGATGGCGCAGATACCCCGCGTCGAAGGACATGGGGCGGCCGGCTGGCAGGCCTTCGGCTTCTGCAAGCTGCGTGAAGTATTGCGAGACCCTGGCCAGTGCCTCGTCATCGACCGGCACCGTGTGACCCAGCGCCCGCAGATTCGCCACCACCCTCGCGGAGGGAGGGTTCGAGTTGCCGTCTGCCGCGGCACCGGAGGCACACTGCAGTGCGCTCACGCCATAATCAGGCGCATCCATATACGCAAGCTCGGCAAGACCGATGGTGCAATGCGCATGCAGCTCCAGCGCCTTGTTGCCGATCACGGCCTTGATCGCGGGTATCAGCGAATGCGCCCGCTGTGGCATCAGCAGGCCGCCAGGATCCTTGATATACAGGGAGTCCACGTCCGGGCAGGCGGCCAGGCGCCGCGCAGCATCGAGGTAGTGCGCATCGTCGTGGATCGGGCTCAGTGTGTAGACCAGTGCCGCGATGACATGCTCGCCGCCCACCTTCTTCACCATGCGCGCACAGGCGATCTGTGCGTCGACATCATTCATCGGGTCGGCGAGGCAGAAGCGGCGGATGCCATTGCGGGCCAGCACCCGGAACGCCAGTTCCATGAATTCCGCGCTGGCGGTCTCCCAGGCGATGAAGCGAAATCCCGTGGACATGAACTGCAGCGGAGTATTCGGCGTCGCCTCGGCCATCAGCCTGATGCGCTCCCAGGGATCTTCCTGCTTGAAGCGCACCGCGACACCCATGTGCGTGGAGGTCGTGAAATCGATCGCCTTGAAGCCGACCCGATCCATGACCGGCGCAATCGACAGTGTCCGCGCTGTATCGATGCCGGTTGCACCCCACAGGCTCTGGTTGCCATCACGCAGGCTGGTTTCGACGATCTGTACTTCAGCCATTGCGGTTGCCTCTCTGCGTCAGGAACCCGGTATCCACGCCACCGGCAATGAACGCCGCGTCATTCAGGATGGACTGCTGGAAGTCGATGTTGGTCTTGATTCCTTCGATTCGCGTAGCTGCCAGCGCCTGCGCCAGCCGCTGCAACGCTTCGCCACGCGTGGCCCCATGCGCGATTATCTTGCCCAGCAGCGAATCGTAGAAGGGCGGCACACGCGCACCATCTTCGATATGCGTGTCCACGCGGATACCCGCACCACGGGGCCAGATGGCACTGGTCACAACGCCAGGGTTGGGCATGAAATCGTGAAGGGGATCCTCGGCATTGATGCGGCATTCGATCGCCACGCCGTTGAAACTGACAGCCTGTTGCGTCAGGCGCAGCCCGTGCCCGGCGGCGATGGCGAACTGCTCAGCGACGATATCGAACCCCGTGACGCACTCGGTCACCGGATGCTCCACCTGGATGCGCGCGTTCATCTCCAGGAAGTAGAACTCCTGCCGGTCGATGTCGAGCAGGAATTCCACCGTGCCCGCGCCGCGATAATTCAGTCTGGCAGCGAAGCGCGTGGCCGCAGCATGCAGGCGCGATCGCAGGCCGTCATCCAGCACCGGTGCCGGACATTCCTCGATCAGTTTCTGATAGCGCCGTTGCACAGAGCAGTCGCGGTCGCCCAGATGAATGACCTTTCCATGTCCATCGCCCAGCACCTGCACTTCCACGTGCCGGCCGCGGTCGACATAGCGTTCGAGATAGACCCGAGCATCGCCGAAGGCTGCGCCAGCTTCCGCGGAGGCCATGTTCATCGCCTCGGGCAGGTCGGCCAGCCGGTCCACCCGCTTCATGCCACGGCCACCACCGCCGCCCACTGCCTTGATCAGCAGCGGTGCGCCGATCTTTTCGGCAAGGATCAGGGCTGCGTGAAGATCCTGCACGGCGCCGCCTGGGACCACCGGCACAGCCGCGGCCTCGGCCTCGGCACGGGCCCGCAATTTGTCGCCCACCGCTTCGATCTGCGCCGCGGTCGGTCCGATGAATACCAGCCCCTGTTCTTCACAGAGTTGGGCAAATGGCGCCCGCTCAGACAGGAAGCCGTAGCCGGGATGCACCGCATCGCAGCCGGTGGACAGCGCAGCCTGCACGACGGTTTCAATTTTCAGGTAGGACTCGGCCGGCTGGCCAGGGCCGATGCAGACTGCGCGGTCTGCCAGCCTCGCGGGCAGCGATTCGCGATCCGCAGCCGATACGGCCAGCACAGTCTCGATGCCAAGACTGCGGCAGCTGCGGATCACTCTGGCGGCGATCTCGCCACGGTTGGCGATCAAAACCCGACGTATCTGCATGGGTGGTGGAATCAGTCCGGTCGCACGAACAGCAATGCCGCGCCGAATTCGACCAGCTCGCCATTGGTGGCAGGTATCGCAACGATTTCGCCGCGCACGCCGGCCCGGACGGTGTTCATCAGCTTCATCACTTCGATGATGCCGATGATCGTCTCCTCGGTGACGCGGCTGCCCACGGTGACGAAGGGCGGCTCGCCGGGCTTCGGTGCGTGATAGAAAATGCCGAGCAGCGGTGCCGGCACGGCCTTCGTGCCAGGCGGTGGCGATGTTGCCGGGGCCGCTGCAACGACAGTCGCTGCTGCCGGCGCTGTGGATGCCCGTTGCACCAGCGGCGCCAACCGTGACACCGCAGCGCCGGCGGCACCGCGCCGCAGCGACACCTTCACGCCGTTCATCTCCAGGTCCAGCGTATCGAAACTGGAAGACTCCAGCGCCTTCAGGATTTCTGCTACGTCATTCGCGCTGAGAGTCACCGTTTGCCTCCAAACACAGCCATTACATGTTGCAGCGGATTGTCCTTCGGCGCGGCCACCGGCGCTGCTTCCTTCACCGACCAGACCGTCTCGGGCCGGCTCTGCAGGATCAGCACCTGCTGCTGCCGGTCAATGGCCCATTCGATGTCCTGCGGGCGCCCATAGTGACGCTCGATGCGGCGCGCCACCGCCCGCAGCTGCATCAGTTCGCCGTCCGACAGGCAGGGTTCGTTGCGCAATTCGGCAGGCGTCTCGACTTCAGCCGTGCCGCCTTCCGGCAAGGGCACATGCTGGACATGCTTGTCGCGCAGTTCACGCACCGTGATCTCGCCAGTGATCTTGCCGACGACGAATCGATCTGGCGTCACTTCGCCGCTGACCACGGCCGAGCCCAGGCCCCACGCGCCTTCAATGACGATCACCGAGCGGTCGCCCGTGGTCGGGCTGCGCGTGAACATCACGCCGGCCGTGCGCGCATCCACCATCTTCTGCACCACCACCGCCATGGCCACGCCAGCTTCCGGCAGGCCCTGTTTGCGCCGATACGCCATCGATGGCACCGAATACAGGCTGGCCCAGCAGGCGCGCAGTTGCCGCTCAACCGCGGCCGCGCCCTTTACCCACAGGTAGGTATCCTGCAGGCCTGCAAAGCTTGCATCTTCCGCGTCCTCGGTGGTGGCGGACGAACGCACGGCTACCGGCCCCTGCGGATCATCGGCACAGAGCGCGGCGTGCGCAGCCCGCAGTGCTTCGCGCAATGCCTGCGGCAAATCTGCGGCCTCCACGCGCGCCCGCAGCATCGCGGAAAGTTTCGTGATCTCCTCGAGGTCATCAGCGCGCAGTGATTCCACCCGCGCGCGCAGCGGTGCGTCCTGTTCCAGCGTGTCGATGAAGGATTCGAAGGCTGCCGTCCGGACAACGAATCCCGGCGGTACGGTAATGCCCGCGCGCTCAAGCTCACCCAATGAGCCGCCTTTGCCGCCCACGGTGGGGCGGTCTACAAGTCCGATGTCGGTGAACCAGCCGATCAGGTCTGACGAAGCCATGCTTGAACCGCCGGCTCAGTCGAGCAGCGTGACGATGCCACGGCCGCCGTCAACGCGGATGCGCTGGCCGTCGCGGATGCGGCGCGTTGCCGTGCCGGTACCCACCACTGCAGGCAGGCCATATTCGCGCGCGACAATCGCCGCATGGCTCATCGAGCCGCCGATATCCGACACCGCCGCAGCGATCTTGCTGAAGATCGGGGACCAGGTCGGATTGGTGACCTGGCATACGAGGATGTCGCCCTCTCTGAGCCGCGAGATCTCGTCCACCGACTTCACGACCCGGGCCGTTCCTTCGACCACGCCGCGCGAGGCCGCGAATCCCTTCAGCTCATTCGAAGGCTCACCGCTCTCGGCGGTAAGCCAGGCATCCAGGCTCTCGCGCGTGATGCCCCAGAGCATCACGATGGCCGGGTCGTCGATGATGGCGGGCACTGGCCCCAGCGCCGGCGGCGTGTCGTTCGCAGCCCAGGCGACAATCGCTGTGCGGCGTTCGGCGATGAGCGCCGGCCAATGCGCCACGCCACGCGGTGGCGAGCCTGCGGACCAGGATTGCATCAGGTCGATGATCGCCGACTTCAGCTCGTAATGCGTCAGGTGGAACACATCGTCTTCACGGCTGAAAACGCCGTGGGCCGTCAGCAGGGCGCCGAACTCGCGGATCTTGTTGAAGAACAGGTTCGTGTACCAGTGTTCGCAGTAGAACTTGTGTCCTTCCACATACGGGAATACGCGATGCGCGAGCCCCAGCATCTGGTCGAAGGCGGCGCGGTCTGCGTCGGTGTCGAGCAGTTCGCGGTAGTCCGCGGCAAGCTGGTTGCGTTCCTCGATCAGCTGCGCGACCGGCCGCTCGAGATTCTGGCCGCCCTGGATCTGGCGGATGTAATTGGGCAATGCCGAGAACGGCAGCGACAGGTCATCGTTCCAAGAGCGGTGGTAGTGGTAGAACCCATCGCCGACATTCACGTTGAACCAGGGATGGCGCGAAGTCTCGAGTTCGGCAAGCCACTTGTGGCCCTGCGGACCCATGTCGCGCAGTGAAGCAAGCACATCGTCAACGCTGGCGCCGTCCTGGAATGGCGCTTCCACCCCGAGCTGCACGGCGCAGTGCGCCAGCCGGCGCAGCTCTTCGTCAGGCTTGAAGATCTCGGCTTCCATGCCAGCCACCATCCGCGCGATGGTCTGGTCGCTGATCTCCGGAAAGGCCTTCTTGCAGAAGGCAAAGAACGTCATGTACGCGCCGTAGCCCAGCAGCAGGAACTCGAAGTGGTGGTGCCACATCCGGAAGTACCCTTCGAGGGTTTTCTGGTAGGTGTCGAGCAGGTCGTGGTTGGAGGCGATGCCACGACCGGCCCGCACATTCGCAATCGGGTCGTATTTGGGCAAATCGAGTTTCGGCAGCTGCTGCGCGTCGGCGATCAGCGCGCGCATCTTGTCCTTCCACTTTGCGTACAGCGTTTCCCAGTTCTCGTAGTAGTAGAACGCCCGCTGCATGAATTCTTCGGTGCGCTCGCGGACTTCTTCCGGATCGGTCACGCCGACGCCGCCGATGTAGACCCGGCCGTTGATGATCCGCTGGTCGATGCCCTTGGTAGTGGGCAGGCAGTGCACGCGTGTGTTCGCCGCGCCCAGCGCGCAATACGCCGCTTCCCCGGTTACCGAATCAAAGGCGCACATCGGCTCCGGGAAGTGCATCGAGTTGTAGAACCAGAAACGCTCGTCGTCCCCCGGTCCGAACTGCATGTAATAGGGATAGGCCGCCTGGGCACGCTCTGTGCCGGGTACGACCTTCAGGGAACTGGGCAATGGAAAGCCTTGCATCGAAACCCCCGGATTCCCGGTCACCTTTGCGCGCCAGGATTGTGAGTCGATGCTACTCCCGTGCTGCACTGCGCGGCAAAGCTGTTCGCAGCCTCCCGCGGCTGAACGTCCTGTTCAGGCACACCGCGGTCAGAATTTCTCGTCGGGGCGCAGGTAGCGCCATTTCCCCACGGGCAGGCCTCCCAGCGGCACATTGCCGCTGCGCACGCGCTTCAGCCCTGTGACATACAGGCCGACCAGCTCACACATGCGCCGGATCTGGCGTTTGCGACCCTCGCGCAGCACGAAGCGCAGCTGATCATCGTTCTGCCACGATACCTGCGCCGGCTTCAGCGTGACGCCATCCAGCGCCAGGCCATGGCGCAGCCGCTTCATGCCCTCGTCCGACAGCTTGCCCTCGACGCGCACCAGGTACTCTTTTTCGATGGTGGAGTCCTGGCCGATCAACTGCTTCGCGACCCGACCGTCCTGCGTGAGCACCAGCAGTCCCGTCGAGTCGATATCCAGCCTGCCGGCCGGTGCCAGCCCACGCAGATGGCCGCCCTGAAAGCGGGTGGGAGAGGGATCGGCGGACCAGCGGTTCTCCGGGCGCACCAGCACGATGGCCGGCTCGTAACCGTCCTCAGCCTGGCCGGAGACATAGCCCACCGGCTTGTGCAGCAGGATGGTGACCTGCTCGCTCTGATGATCCCGGGCCGCCTTGTCGATCTCGATGTGCGCCTGGGGCGACACGCGCACGCCCAGCGTGTCGACCACCTTGCCGTCGACCTTTACCCAGCCATTCTCGATCCAGGTGTCCGCCTCACGACGCGAACAAAGGCCGAGCTCGCCCAACCGCTTGGAGAGACGCGGCTGATCCGGATTCGCATGCCGCAATGTCGGCGCGGCTGCAGCTGGGGGCTTCGCCGCGCGCTGCGGTGGCCTTGAAATTCCCGGCGGTCGGCGCGTCATGCGGCCCGCCCGGCAAATTGCGAATGGCCCGTCACCGCTTCGCGCCATGCCAGATCGGCGTCGCCGACACCCATGGGCACCTGCGCATCACTGCGCTGCCATTTGCTCAGCCATTCCGCCCCGAGCAGCTCGTGACCATGCGGGAGCTGGATCGCCAGCGGTGACAGCGCGATGGTGGTTTCCAGCTTCGGGCCGGTGGCACGGCCCCTGGCGACGAAGAATCCTGCGGCCAGCAGCGCTGCGCGCACCCTGGTCGAGTATGTATAGGTGAAAAGCTCGGTGGCCTTGTGCGCGCACAGCTGCGCAAGCTCGCGAAAGGCGGCCAGCGTCCACAGCGCACTGTCGGTCTTGAACGAGAAGGGATCAAAGAAGACGAGGTCGGGAGCAGGGGCATCATGCTTGCGGTCCACGAAATCCCCGGGCAGCAGCAGCCATTCCACAGTCCCGGATTCATTCTGCCAGCGATTGTCGGCCAGCAACTGGGTGGGCGCCGCATGCCGCAGATGCTTGAACCAGTGCGTATGCCGCAGCGCCAGCTGCAGCGAATCCAGATCATTCTCGAAGCTCACCAGCTGCAGGCGGCGCTGCATTGTCCCCGCCGGCAGGGCTTCCACGGCCTGGATGGTCGCCATTGCATTGGTGGCAGCGCCCAGCCCGACATCCCAGATCACCAGCGGTGCGTCGCCGGCGATCTGCAGTCGCGCCAGCAGCCGCGACTGCTCCACATACAGGGAACGCGCTTCCTCGGCAGGATCATTGACCGAGTGCATCACCTCGCCGGAAACCGTGTCGCGAATGCGGCCAATGTCGTCGCGTACGACGATTTCGTAGCGGCCGCGCTTCAGCTTCGACAGCTTGCGGTCTGCCTGGCTGCGATGCCGCGTCTTCGGGCCATAGCTGTCGCGGGCATCGAGCAGTTCGCGCTGCGCGTGATAGAACGTGAGCCAGGTGCCGGCAAGAATGTGCTCGCGCATGGTGCGCATGAGTTGCATGTAGAAATGGATGTTGTGCAGGCCCACGAGCTGCGTGGCCTGCGAGTCATGCGTTTCGCGCAGGTGCCGCAGGTAGGCGATCGAATGTGTCCTGCAGGTATAGCAGCTGCACAGGGGGTCGAGCGCCTCGTCCAAGCCGCGATAGGCGCCGCGCCGCAGATCGCGCCGGCCCTGACTGGTGAATGCAACGCCCTGCGTGGCAAGCGCCGTGGGCAGAATGCAGTCGAACATGTCCACGCCACGATGCACGGCTTCCAGCAGGTCACGCGTCGTACCTACGCCCATCAGATAGCGGGGTCGATCCACAGGCAGGCAGTCCGTCACCGTGGCCGTGCATTCTTCGCGTTCCGCGATGCTCTCGCCCACGGCCAGGCCGCCAATCGCAAAGCCGTCGAATGGCATCTGCGTGATTACCCGCGCGCTTTCGATGCGCAGGTCGGTGTAGCACGCGCCCTGCACGATGCCGAACAGCGCCTGCGGTGAATCGCCCCGGGCGTCGAGGCTGCGCTGCGCCCAGCGATGCGTCAGTTCCATCGCATGGTGGGCGGTGGCGCGATCGACGGTGGCGGGCACGCATTGGTCCAGCACCATCATGATGTCGGAGCCGATCGACTTCTGCATCGCAATGCTGCGTTCCGGACTCAGGCAGATGAGGCTGTTGTCCACATAGCTTTTGAATTCAGCGCCGTCTTCCCGCATGTTGCGGCTGTCGGGCAGCGAAAAGATCTGGAAGCCGCCCGAATCGGTGAGCACCGAACGCGGCCAGTTCATGAAAGTGTGAATGCCACCGAGCTTCTCGAACAACTCGGGTCCGGGACGCAGCAGCAGGTGATACGTATTGGCAAGCAGCACCTGCGCGCCGCTTTCGAGGATGTCCTCGCGCCGCTGGCCGCGTACCGAAGCATGCGTACCCACCGGCATGAAGGTGGGCGTCAGCACCTCGTTGTGCTGCGTGCGAAAGCGCGCTGCGCGGGCGCGTGAGCCTGCTGCGGTGGCTTCGAGTTGAAAATGCAATCGGTTCACTGCGCCAAGTTTCGCATACTTGCACCAGACGGAAGTAATCACTGCAGGTGTGGACAGGCGTCAGCCGGTGGTTGATTCTTTCGGCAAAGGAACGCACAGGAGAGTGCCCATGCCGCGACCCTTCGCCATTGTCTGCACGGCGCTTGCCCTGTTGCTTGCGCTGCCGCTGCGGGCCGCCGCGCTCGATGATTTCGCCCGCGAGGTCGAGCGCACCGAGAGCGTGCGTGCGGTCAAGACGCTGCAGAGCAGCTACGCGCAATACGCGCAATACGGGCTCTGGAACGAAGTTGGCGCGCTGTTCGCGGCCGACGGCAGCTTTGTGTTCGACGGGATGGTAAAGCCGGCGCAGACCGCAAGAGGTCGCGCCGCAATAGCTGCGTTCCTGCGCAGTCGCTATGGCGACGGGCATGAAGGCGCCCGGGCAGATGGCCTGTCAAGCATGTTCATCGATGCGCCGGTGGTGAACCTTTCGGTCGACGGCAATGGCGCGAAGGTGCGCTGGCAGGCGCTGATCTTCCACGGCCATGGTGGCCAGGCGCGTATCGAGGGCGGCGTCTTCGAGAATGACTACGAGCGCCAGAAAGGCGTGTGGATGATCGCAACCGCGCGTTACTTCCCGCAGTTCGATGGCCCTTACGAAGACGGCTGGATCAACTGGGGCGGTGGCGATCTGCCAGTGGTCCCGAAACACTTTGATATGGAGACGGCCGGCGTACCCATTCCACCCGCTGTCGGCGCAGCCCCTGCAACCAGGGCGACGCTTGCCGCGCTGCAGAAGCGTGTGGACGCGCTGAACGACGAAGACCGCGTCCGCAATCTGCAGTCGGCCTATGGCTACTACGCCGACCGCAGGATGTGGAACGATGTCGTCGACCTGTTCGCACAGGATGGCGTGGTCGAGATCGCCGGGCAGGGCATCTGGCGCGGTCCGGCCGGTGTGCGCCGCTGGCTCGAAGGTATCGGCCCTTCCGGACTCACGCA
Source organism: Gammaproteobacteria bacterium (assembly GCA_031424095.1). GTDB lineage: Bacteria > Pseudomonadota > Gammaproteobacteria > Steroidobacterales > Steroidobacteraceae > ZC4RG30. The sequence goes on along the minus strand of JANPGU010000060.1, from coordinate 17,764 downwards.
TGGCCAGCTCAACGATCGCCTGCAGCACGACGTCACCGTCAGCATTGCGCCGGGTGGCAACGAAGCCTTCGTGCGTGGCATCGAGCTTGGCATGCTGGGTGAGGCCGACCAGGAAAAAGGCTGGTGGGAAGTGGCGACCTTCCGCAACCGCTTCGTCAAGCAGGACGGTGTCTGGAAGATCCGCGAGCTGCGCCGTTTCGTGGTGATGAAGACCGACATCTTCCAGGGCTGGGGCAGGAGCCGCATCGCCGACGCCGTTCCCACTGGCACCATCGCACCTGATGCACCGGCTACCCTGGCCGCTGCCGCACCACCTGGTTTCGCGATGCCGGCGTTCATCGCAGCGCATCCGGTGACTGGCCGGGCGGTGAAAGCCGCAGGCAGCGCTGTGCTCGCCGCAGGCAAGGCATTGACCGCTGCGATCACGCCTGGCAAAGCCTCGCCGGTGACCATCGAGGAGGCGCGCCGTCGCCTCGCGCGTTCCGCCGCCTATGACGGCATTGCAAACGTCTCGGCCAGCTATGGCTACTACGTCGATGATTCCGATCCGGCCGGCTGGGCCGGCGTCATGGCGGCGAAGGGTTTCAAGGAAACTCCATTCCAGGGCTATCACGTCGGCCGTGATCGGCTGATTGCGGCGCGCGTGAAGGGCACGGGCCCCACTTCACAGGCCGGCATCTCCTATCACTGGCTGATCCAGCCGATGGTGCTGGTCTCGGATGATGGTCGTTCCGCCACCGGCCGCTTCAAGCTGTTTCAGCCGCGCACCGGCAAGACCGTGGGCAAGGCCGGTGACTTCTTCGCGGCCTCGTTCTGGGGCGGCATGTATCACGATCGCTATGTGCTGGAAAACGGCGTCTGGCGTATCTGGGAGCTCACGCTGGACGAGCCGTATATCACGCCCGTGGCATGGAAGGACGGCGTCTGGGCCAAGGCCAAGGACCCGGTGCCGCGGCCGCCGGGCACTCCAGCCCGCGCGCCCGCGAACACGGCCAACGTCGATATTCCGCTGACCGCACTCGGCAAGCGCCAGGAACATTTTTCCGGTGGTCCCGGCGAGACCTTCGTGTGGCCGATGATCATGCCGATGTGGTTCACCTACACCAATCCGGTGAGCGGCCGCGTGCCCGAACTGCATCAGCCGGATTGCGTGCCCTGCGCGCTGCACCCTGAGCTGCGACTCGACCGCAATGGCTACCAGGAGCCGCCGGATGCACCGGCGGCAAACCGGGCGCACTGAACAAGGAAAGATCGGTTCACCGCTGGACTGAAGTATCCTGCCGGCGATGACCCGGACTCTCGCAACGCCTGCATGTCCCTACTGCGACGCGGTATGGACCGACGCGATGCTGCAGGCGTTCGATAGCCACTCCCGTGGCGTTGCATGCGGCTGCTGCGTGGTGCTGCCGGGTCTGGAGCTCGGCGCGGCGTCCATTGCCCCGCCACAGCACGACCTCTGCTGCGAAAGCTGCGGGAAACCCATCTACTACGGAAAGCCATCGCAAACATGATCACCGAGATCGCCACGCTCACCATTGATCCGGCCCGAGCCGCGGAATTTGAAGCGGCGGTCGCGCGCGCTTCCTCGCATTTCCGGGACGCAGAGGGCTGCCACGGCATGCTGCTGGCGCGCGTCATCGAAAATCCCGCGCTCTATCATTTGATCGTGCGCTGGGACAGCGTCGAAAATCATATGGTCACGTTTCGTGAATCCGCCGGTTTCCGCGCCTGGCGCGAACAAGCCGGCCCCTTCTTCACGGCGGCGCCGGTGGTGATCCACACCGGGCTGGTCGCCGCGTACTTCCATGACTGAAGCGCGCAAGCCGGTATTTCTGCTGACTGGCGGCAGCCGTGGCATCGGCGAGGCAATTGCGCTGCAGGCAGCCGGCGCGGGTTATCAGGTGCTGCTCACCTACGCGACCAACGAGCGCGCCGCGGCCGGTGTCGCCGCGCGCATCTGCGCCACGGGCGGCGAAGCACATGCCGTACAGGCCGATACGGGCCGGATCGCGGATATCGAACGGTTGTATGCCACCGCCGACCGACTCGGTCGCCTGGCAGTGCTGGTGTACAACGGCGGCGTGACCGGGCCTGCGTCGCCGCTGGCTGCGGCAAGCAACGAAACGCTGCAGCAGGTCATCGATGTGAACCTGACCGGCGCACTGATCTGCGCACGCGAAGCCATCAGGCGCATGTCGACCAGTATGGGTGGGCAGGGCGGTTCCATCGTGCTGATTTCCTCACGGGCATCGGTGTATGGATCACCGGGTGAGCATGTCTGGTACGCAGCATCCAAGGGCGGCATCGACAGTCTCTCGCTGGGCCTGGCGCGTGAAGTCGGCGCGCAGGGGATTCGCGTCAACGCCGTGTCGCCGGGCCCCATCCGCACCGACATCCACGTACCCGGCAAGCTCGAGGCCATCGCCGGTGCGCTACCCATGCAGCGTGCCGGTGAGCCCGGGGAAGTTGCAGCGGCGGTGATGTTCCTGGTGTCGGAGGCTGCGTCATACGTCGCAGGCGCAAACCTGTCCGTGGCAGGAGCGCGCTGACCCGCGCGGCGAGCGGCTATTTTGCCGGCGCCGCGGCGCCGGTCTTCGGTGTCACGGCTTCCAGTATCGCCACCGTCGCCGTGCGGCCTGCCAGCGCCGGGCCCGTTGCCGCAGCACCAGTGCCCGCAGGCACGGCACGTACGGCGTCGAGCGCTGTCTTGCCGCCAGCGTCGCGGATTGCCGGATCTGCGCCGCGTTCAAGCAGATGCTGGACCACCCGGTCGCGGCCGCCTTCAGCCGCAGCGAACAGCGCCGTACGGCCTTCCTGATCGCGGCCAGCCAGATACGCCATCAGCACGGCCGTGTGCGTATGGCTGTCGGTGACCTGCGCATTGATGTTCGCGCCGGCGTCCAGCAGCAGATCGATGGTCTTGATCGCGCGCGCCTGCGCATCACCAGTCGGCACGCCGCCGGGCGCACCGCCACCGGCAACGCGGCCCGTGCCAATCATGCCGGCGGCCATCATCAGCGGTGTCATCTGGAAGACATTCGGCAGGTCCACTTCGGCGCCATGCGCCAGCAGCACCTGCATCGCCTCATGGTCGTGGTTCATCGACGCCACGAACAGCGCGCCCACACCGCCGCGCAGGTCGTAATCCTGGAAGCGGCCGCGACCCGCGCCATAGGGTCGCTTGCGGGTGAGCTGGTGATTCACATCGACCCCCATCCCGATGAGTCGATTCACAACCTGCATGGCCGTGACGACCGGCGTGCCGGGTGTGGCAGGCGCTGCCACAGGTTCAGCGCCGCCACGACCAGCGCCGCCGGGACCGTTGGCGCCGCCGCCGAAGCCACCACCGCCACGGAACGAGTTCATGTCCACCGCCACGTACAGCGGTGTGCGGCCGCTCATGTCCCACACATGCACATTGGCGCCCTGGTCGATCAGGAACATCGCGATGTCAAAGCGCTTGTTGTCGAGCGCGTTGATCAGCGGCGTGACGCCATCCGGGTTGGGCTTGTCCACCTCGGCGCCAGCCTTCACCAGCGACACCGCGCAGCGGTAGCAGCCCGAGCGCGTGGCGTAGAGCAGGGCAGTAAGTCCGCCGGCCTGCCGGCTGGAAAACTGCGCACGTGGTTCAGAGGTCATCTGGCGCGGCCAGTCGTCACTTCTGGCGCGCGCATTGATGTTCTTCGCGCCATGCGCCAGCAGCAGGTCCACGATCACCGGCTGGTTCACGCCGGCCGCGTACATCAGTGCATTCTGCTCGCGGAAAGTCTCGACCGCGTTGACATCCGCGCCGCGCTCGATCAGCAGCATCGAGATCGGCACGTTGCCGGTGCTGATGGCCAGCATCAGTGCGGTCTGCTTGTCCAGGTTGGGGGAATTCACATTGGCGCCGGCATCGAGCAGCGTGCGCACCAGATCGAGGTCTTCCAGCTTGATCGCTTCGCCGAGAGCGCTCGCGCCATAGCGCGTGATGACATCGGCCTTCGCGCCCGCCTTGATCAAGGCGCGCACCAGTTCGCGATCGACGTTGAAAGTGGCCCACATCAGCGCGGTGGAGCCATCAGGGGCCTTCTCGTTGACGTCCACGCCCGGTGAGGTGATGGCGGCCAGTACGGACTCGCGCTTGCCGGCGCGCACCAGATCGCCCAGCGTCAGCGGGGGACCTGCAGCGAAGGCGATGCCCGACATGCCGATCGATAAAACCCCGACGGCAACGAAGGCCCGGATTCCCCGGGCACGGATGACTGGCTTAAACAACGTTGCCCCCGAAATTCGTGTAGTGCGCCTGCAGGCCCTTGGCGACGTCATAAAGGAAGCGGTTCGGATCCTGGAACTTGCGATTCACCATGTTCAGGATTCCATCATTGAACATGTCCTGTGCGCTGCGACCCTTGTGGGTTGCCGCGGCACAGAGGTCATATAGCTTCACCATGATGTCGCGCTCGGCCTGCAGTTCCGCGCGCGACATCACCGGTCCGTAGGCGGGCACGATGCGTGTATCGGCGTTAGCGAGCTTCAGCAGGTCATCCATGGCATCGGCACGGCCGCCGAGCCAGCCGCCGGCATACCAGTCCAGCGCCGGATCGCGTTGTGGCGACACGACGTCGCCGACCGCCAGCACATTGGAATCGCGGAAGAACACATACGCATCACCGCGGGTGTGCGCCTCGAGCAGATAGCCATGCTCGATGGTCTCGACGCCGGCCTTGATCTGGCCCATGCCGCGGAAGGTGACCGTGGGAACGGCAGCCTTGGGCGGCGCCCTGACCCAGCGATCTTCCGCGGGCACGTAATAGTCTGCTGCCAGCCACTGCTTCGTGATCGTGTGCGCGTGTATTTCGGTGCCCGACGAACCAAACAGCGCGTTACCGCCAGTCTGGTCAGCGTGATAGTGCGTATTGAACAGCATGCTTGCGCGCGCGCCGGCGAGACTCTTCTGCACCGAAGCCGCCAGCGCCGCCGCACCACTGTCGACCAGCACCACGCTGCCGCCTTCCGACAACACGACCACATTGCCGGGCGCGTCGGTGATGACACTGATGCGATCGGTAACCTTCAAGATCGGCAGCACCGCTGCGCGACCGCCGGCAGGACGCGCGGGGTTCGGTGCGCAGCCCGCAAGACCACCCAGCAATGGTACGGAGGCAAGGCCAGCGAGCCCGCCAAGAGCCGTCTTCAGGAAATTTCTACGGGCACTCATGTCAGATCTCGGAAATCAGGCCGGTGCTATTGCCAAACGCCGGCTGCGGGATGCCCAGCCGATCCAGCAAGGTCAGGTGCACATTCGCCAGCGGCGTGCGCTCCGGCAGCGTGAGGTTCTTGCCACCCTTGTGCTTGCCGTTGGCGCCACCGATCAGCACCTCAGGCAACGGATAATTGTCGTGCTGGTTGCTGTTGCCCATGTTCGAGCCGTACAGGAACAGCGAATGATCGAGGACGCTGCCATCGCCTTCCTTGGTGTCCGCCAGCTTCTTCAGGAAGCCGGCGAACTTCTCCATGTGATAGCGCTGGATGCGGCTCAGCTCCGCAATGCGCTCGCGCTGGTTGGCGTGGTGGCTGGTGGGGTGAAAGCCGCCGGCCACGTTCAGGTTCTTGTAGGGACGATCGGTGCCTTCGGCGGCCATCACGAAGGTAGCGACGCGTGTCAGGTCTGCCTGGTATGACAATGCAATCAGGTCGAACATCATGCCGAGCTGCTTGTCGAAGTCTTCCAGCTCACCAACCGGTGCATCCGGAACGGTGATGCCCTTCAGATCGCGCGCGCTGGCCATCGTCACACGGCGTTCGAGTTCGCGCACGGTGTCGAGATAGTCTGACAGCGCCCGCTGGTCGCCGGCGCCCAGGTCATTCTTAAGCGACGCGGTGCGTTCGCTGATCATGTCGAGGATGCTGCCGTTCTTGCGCAGCAGCGCGTCGCGTTCAGCGGCGGTGTCGCCTTCGCCCATCAGCTGGATGAACACCTTGCGCGGGTTGTATTCCATGGGCAGCGGCCGGTTCGGCGACGAAAAGGACGTCGTCACGGCATAGAAGCCGCCGTTGCCTGCCGCGATCTGCACGGTGGTTTCGGCGGCCAGCTCCAGCGAGGGCAGTGTGGTCTGCTGTCCGAGCTTCTGCGCGATCACCTGGTCCAGCGTGGTCGCGAGGCTCGCGCCTTTCGCCGCCGTATCCGGGCGTACGCACGACAGCCAGGTGGCCGGGTTGAGCGTGTGCACCGAACCACCGGCAGCGGTGTTCTCGATGTTGTCGAAGGTGGTGACGTATTTCTTGAACGGGTCGAGCGGTGCCACGGTCTTGCCGAGCGTGAAGTCTGCACCCTTGCCGGTGGAGCTCCACACGTCGACTTCCTTGCCGTAGATCGTGTTGTTCATGATCGCGCCATGCGGCAGGTAGAAGAACCCGGCGCGGGTCTTCGGTGCAGCTGCGGTCTGCGCCAGCGCCGTGGCAGCAGGCACCATGGCCGACAGGAACGGCAGCCCCAGGGACACGCCGCTGCCACGCAGAAACGTGCGCCGGTCCAGATATTTCTTGGTCAGGAAATTCGCCATCGCCGTCTCCCTCAAGGGTGTGTCGTGGTCGGGACGCTCTGCGCGCTCGCTGCCACTGTGTTCTTGCTCTGTTTCGGCTGCTTGTGCTCTTCGGGGCCCTGCTGCCGGAACGCATCGCTGTTGACGATGCCGGTGATCAGCGAACCGAAGGTGTAGTTGCTGGCCGCAGCGGACTTCACGATCTGCCGCACCTGCGGCATGTCGAAATACTCGGTCTCGCGATTCAGCGCATACATCATCAGGCGCTTGGTGACCGTGGTGGGGAATTGGTCCGCACGAGCGGTGAGATAGCGACGCAGTTCGACGGGGCCTTTCAGCTTGATGCCGCTGGACAGTTCCGTGCTCGGATCGATCGGTGCCCGCGCCGCTGCATCGATCGTGCGCCAGCGCCCCGTGTTGTCGAAATTCTCCAGCGCGAGGCCAGGCGGATCGATCAGGCCATGACAGCCCTGGCAGGTCGGATTGCGGCGGTGTTCTTCCAGGCGCGCACGCACTGTGGTGGGCTTTGCACCGTCCTTGATGGCAAGGTCAGTCGCCACATTCGGCGGCGGCGGGGTGGGAGGTGTGCCGATGATCCGGTCCAGCACCCAGGCGCCGCGCAGCACCGGCGAGGTGCGATCGGCGTAGGAAGTGCGCAACAGCATGGCGCCCTTGCCCAGCAGCCCGAAGCGATTCTCGTTGTCGAGCTTCACGCGGCGGAACTGCGGACCGCGGACACCGGCAATGTCGTACTGCCGGGCCAGTGCCTCATTGACGAAGGTCCAGTCGGCGTTGATCAGGTCGACGACGCTGCGGTTTTCCAGCAGCACGCTGGCCAGGAACAGGCGGATCTCGGTCTCGAAGTTGGTGCGCATCGCGGCGTTGAAGCCGCCGTCGGACGGGTCGACTTTCTCGAGTTCATCGAGATTCAGCCAGCCCAGCGCGAAATTCTCCACCAGCGCATTGGCGCGGGGATCCTTCAGCATGCGTGCAACCTGCGCGTTCATCACGGCTGGGTCGGACAGCCTTTTTGCCGCAGCCACACCGATGAGTTCATCGTCCGGACCCGTGCTCCACAGGAAGAACGACAGGCGCGTCGCCAGTTCCAGATCGTTGAGCAGGCGCGCTTCATCCGCCTTCGGTGAAGTGGAAATTGCGCGGTACAGGAAGTCGGGGCTCGACAGTACGGCGGCCACCAGTTCTGTCACGCCCGCATCGAACCCACCGGCATCTGCGCGGCCTGCCGTGTAGAACTTCAGCAGCAGCTTCATGTCTGCATCGGTCACTGGCCGACGGAAGGCTTCAGTGCCCAGATGCCGCGCGATCTTTTCGGCGCAGGGCTGCTCTTCGGCTGCATTCTTCGGCTGGCAGACGAAGATCTTTGCGCGGCTGTCGCTGAGTGACAGGCCATGTGGTGCGAACGGGCCTTCGATCTCGATCGCCGTCTGGATGATGGGCACGTCAGAGACGCGCCCGCCGCCACCACCGAATCCACCGCCGGCCGTTGCATCGTTGCTCAGCGCGCGCGAACGCTCGATGTAGGTCATGACGATTTCGTGCCGGCCTGCAGTCACCTGCGCCTTACTCGCCACCCTGGCGAGGATTTCCTTGCGGCCATCCGGTCCGTCGCGGTCGGCGAGATCCAGGAATTCAGGCCCGCCGATGTCCTTGCGCACGGCTTCCACGCCATCGACGAGGATCAGCAGCGTTGCCGAGGTCTGTGCACCGCGCGGATAAAGACCCATGTCGATGAAATCTTCTTCCGCCACGTTGAAGTGGTATTCACCATCGGCGGGAAACACGTGCGTGAAGCGGATGCCGCCGCGCGGCGTGCCACCGCGCGTGCCCAGCGGGAAGGCGTTCGCGCTGGCCGGCGTGGCGGGAATCGTGACCTTGGCCATCTTCGGCGCCGGTTCGCCCACCGCGAGCCGGGCGGCGCGGCGCGCTGCCGACAGGTATTGCTCCATGAAGGAAGGCGACACGCTGAGGGCGCGAGCGATATTGCTGAAGCCCTCCACCTCGGCTTCCGTGGGCAGGGCCTGCTTCGGATCGATATCCACGCCGATCAGAGAACGCACCGAGGTCGCAAACTCCGTGCGGTTCAGGCGCTGGATCGGCACATGACCAACCGGGCGCGCCCGGGCGCCGGAATCGACCGAGGTTTCCAGGTAGCGGACGAAAGAATCGATATCAGCCTGGGCAGGCTGCTTCTGCCCGGCGGGAGGCATGAGCCGGCCACGCAGCTTGAGGATGGTCCTTTCCCAGATCTCCGGATCCTGGTCGACCTTGTCCACATCCAGTGTGTCGTAGGCCAGGCTGCCCGCCCAGTCCTCGGTGTTATGGCATTTGGCGCAGTTGTCGCTGATCAGGTGACTGAACGCCTTGGTGGCGTCGGTGCCGGCACCCTGGCCGTGCGCGAGTCCCCCCGCGAGAGCAAGCCAGCCCAGTGCGCAGGCACCGGTGAGCTGCTGCGCATACCCGAACAATGCTCCACGCTTGCGCATTACCCATCCTCGACATTGTCTCATGTTGCAGCCGTTGCAGGCGGGTGCAACATCGAATTGGACCATAGAAGAGCCTGGCCGATGAGTCCATTGTGCGATCTTCTGTTGCACGATTCGCATCGCGAACTCGCTGTTTGCGGTGCTGCAAGGGGACCAATGAACCGGGTATCAGTTTCTTCGGTGGCGCTGGAACCCTCAGCCGGCCCCGCCACGCCGTTCGATTCGCTGCGCTGCATCCAGACCATCTATCCGATCAACGGCATGCCGATGCCGGTGGCACCCGGCAGCCACATCGACTCCCAGCCGCCGGACATGTACGGTCGGCCCTGGGCAAGGATCTGGGAGCACTACTTCGAAAAGGGGGATGACCCGGCCCAAGGAAGATGAGTCACTCTTCGACTTCGGCAAGTGACGTCCGCATATCAAAAACGTCATCGGGGGAATGTGCAAATGGATGAAAATTACCTCAACCGTCGCCAGATTCTCGGCGCCGTAGCCGCCGCTGGCGCTGCCGGACTTGCGCAGCTTGCACCGTGTGCAGCGCAGGCCGCAGAAGCCGCGCCACCGGCCGCGCCGGCTGCAGACCTTGGCACTTCGCAAGCGCCGACGATCAACGATGTGAAGGACAAGGTGGCATACGTCACCGGCGGATCCAGTGGCATCGGTCTCGGCATTGCGCGGGCACTGCACGAACAAGGCGCGAAGGTGATCCTCGGCAATGTCGACGACAAGCAGTTCGAAGCCGCGCTGAAGTTCTTCCCGGCCAATGATCCGCGTGTGGCCACCGTGGTCCACAACGTCATGGAACGCGACATCTGGGAAGCCAAGGCCGACGAGATCGAGAAGAGGTTCGGTCCCGTGCACATCCTCGTGAACAATGCGGGCGTCGGACTCGGTGCGGGTCTGGTCACCGGCACCTACAACGACTGGGACTGGGGCATGGGCGTTAATTTCTGGGGCCCCGTGTATGGTGTGAAGACATTTGTGCCGCGGATGCGCGCGCGCCCGGGCGAAGGCTGCCATATCGTCACCACCACCTCGACCAGCGGCGTGCTGGTGGGATTGCCAGTCGGCATCTACGCCGTGTCGAAAATCGCGGCGACGGGTTTGATGGAGCAGCTGCGCGATGATCTGCGCGCAACCAACATCGGTACTTCAACGCTGATTCCGGGCATCACGCAGACGAACATCGGCCAGAGCGAATCGCACCGACCCGAAGCGTTGAAAAACGCGCAGCCGGTCGCGCCGCGTCCCGCTGGCAATCGGCCAGCGGGTGCGCGTCCGCCCCAGCCGCCAGCGGTGGATGCCGGTCCGTTCTGGGCCCGTCCGCAGGATCCGATCACTGTCGGGCGCCTGGTGGTCAACGGAATTCTCAACAACGACCTGTTCATCTTCCCGGCGCCGGAATATCGCCAGGGTGTGGAGGCGCGCGCTGCGGCCTTCACTGAATCGATGGTGCCCTTCACGCCGATGCCCGCCAACGTGCAGGCAGGCATAGACGCGAAGCGCTATCTGTTCACGCCGATGTATTCACAGGAAGCTGCACATCGGCGCGCGACGCGCAAGCGGAAGATCGATGGCGTATAGGTGAGCTTTGCTGCATGAAGAGCCCTGCCGCGATGCACTCTCGCAAATGAAAAGGGCCGGCAATATGCCGGCCCTTCTCTTTTCATTGCTCTGAATGGACCATCAGACTGGCAACTTGAAGTAGTAGTTGCACACCAGCACGACCACCACACCGGCCGCCAGCGTCACATACGGCAGGATGCCGGCCTTGCGCGGCCCCATGTCCTGGCCGCTGAGGCCCAGCTCTTGCAGCGCATCCGCGGGCAGCTTGCCCCCGTCCTGCACATAGTGCCGATAGCAGAACACCGGAATCACCGCCGCCGCGAAGATCAGTCCGCACCACAGCGGGTTGATCAGGTCCGCACGTGCGCCCACCACCTGCCAGACCTTGGCCCCAGCGCCCATGAACACGAGATTCAAGAATGCGAACAACGTGCCTACAACCAGCAGCCAGGTCGGCGCCTTCCATGGACGCGGGATGTGGCCCGAGTCGATGCGATGGATCCAGCCGGCATTGAGGTTCAGGAAGTTAAAGATGATGTAGCCGACGTTCGACACCGCTAGCACGAAGTAATAGCCGCCGGCATCCGATGCAATGGCCAGCAGGATCAGGTTGAACACGAAGTCGGTCCACATCGCGCGCGTCGGGGCGCCATGCGAATTTACGTGCGTGAGGTATTTGGGCAGCCAGCCGTCCTTCGAACCCTGATACAGCGTGCGCGACGAACCGGCCATCGCCGTCATGATCGCGAGGATCAGCGCCAGGATCATCAGCACCACCAGAATCTGCGTCACGACGACGCCGCCGTTGAGCATTCCGGCAAGCGCCTCGCCGATGCCGGAGCCGTCGACGATCGGCGTTGCCAGCATGCCGTCCAGACCGAGCACACCCTGGAAGGTGAAAGGCACGAGCACGTAGAACAGCGCGCACAACAGGCCCGAGAAGAAGATGGCCTTGAAGGTGTCCGTCGCCGGATTGCGCAGTTCACGCGTGTAGCACACCGCAGTTTCGAAGCCGTAGGTGGACCATGCAGCGATGAACATGCCGGAGAGGATCAGCGTCCAGCCTGCGTTATCCCACATGCCCGGTGTGGTGACATAGACATTGGACGGCGGCACCAGGTCGCTGAAGTTGGCGTAATTGACCGAGCCGTTGAGGATCGGCAGCAGGCCGATCAGCAGCAGCGGCACCAGCACCACGATGGCCAGCACCTGTTGCGCCTTGGCCGTGCGCAGGATGCCGCGATCCTGAACGGCAAAGATCGCCAGCATCAAGATCGAGCCAATCACAAAGGTCGCGTTGATGTTGAATGACGCAACATGCGGGATCTCGAAATGCAGCAGTGACCAGGTGCGAATCGCCGGCGTCAGTGCCGTGATCGCGTCGCCGGAGAGCAGGACGTTCATGGCGTCCTGTGCGGTCTTGCCCGCATTCGCCGCAAGCCACTCCATTACCCGCGGATCCGTGGCGGAGAGTGAACTGGCGTGGGCCGCGACCCAGTCCATGACCACCTGCGAATCCGCGGTGGGAATGTGGAAGAAGGCGTTGAGAACGTAGCTGGCCGCGATGACGCAGCCCAGTGAGAGCACGGGTGACCATGCGAACCAGTTGCACCACACCGACAGCGGTGCGACCAGCTTGGAGTAGCGCAGCCATGCCGTGGCGCCGTAAATCGAGGCGCCGCCGGACTTGTTGCCGAACAGGCCCGCGATCTCGGCATAGGTGAACGACTGCAGGAAGCCCATGATCATGGAAGCGATCCAGACCAGGAAGGCAACCTTGCCGGCAACCCCGGCGATGCCGCCGATGGAAAAGAGGACCAGTGGCGGTACGCCCGCCGCTACCCAGAATGCGCCGCGCCAGTCGAGCGTGCGTAGCAGTTCTTTCGAGCCAGTTTCTGTCGCCATCGCAGTCAACTCCCTGTTGTTAACGCACATGACATAGCCAGATCATCATCGGGTGCGGATTGCACGTGAATCCGTCTCTTGATTCTTCTTCTTTACCCCCAAAGCGTTGCGATCGAGTCTGCGACTGGAGACAATGCAGGTCAAGCGAAGTTTACTTACAAGCAATCGCCTTTACCTGTAGGCAACGCCCACAATGATCTGGAATACCGCCCTGAAACCGCCGGCTAGCCTGGTGCTGCGACCCGAAAGGCCGGCGCTGCAGCCAGGCGTCGAGCGCTATCGAGTGCGCGGTGGCGGTTCAGCAACAGTTGCAGTGGAAGCCGGTGATTGTCTGACCGTCATGGATGTTGAAGGCGGTCAGCTCGCCGAGCTCGCGTTCTGGGATAAGACAGGCGGATTCGACACCTCCGGCCTGGGCGCAAAAGCGGACAGTCGCGGTGAAGGATTGCTGCAGATCCTGCAGCAAGGCGGCAACAGTGCCGGGTTGCTGCGGCGCAGCCTGCAGCACGCTGGTGCCGACCTCGCCACAGTCCGCACGCTGCGCGTGTTCGGCATGGAATCCGTCAGTGGCAGTCGCGCGGATTTCACTGTTGCGCGGAAGGGATTGCTCATCGTTGTCGCACCGGCACCGGCCATGCATCCTGGCACGCAGGCCACGGCCACGCCGCTCGACCTGCTGGTGAAACGTCTGCGGCCGGTGGATCCCGGGCAGATCCTGCTGCCCGCGCCGCTGGCAGATCCGCTGCAGGACCTGCGCATCCATGCCCGCAGCGCCGTCGCGTTCCTGGTGAAGGCCGGTGAATTCATCCAGGTGATCGATGTTGCCGGCCGCCAGTGCTCGGATTTCCAGGCCTTTGCGGCGCGCAAGGTCGATCAGGGCAAGGACCTTGCACTCGACTCCACTGTCACGCGCACCCTGCTGGGCCGCAGTTATCCGGCGCCCGGCCTTCCAGCGCGCGCATTCGATCGCGATTTCGAGCCGCTGGTGGAACTCGTGCAGGACACGGTGGGCCGGCACGATGCATTCGCCACGGCCTGCAATGCGCGCTATTACGAGGTGATGGGATACCCCGGGCACGTCAACTGCACCGACAACTTCAATGCGGCGCTGGCCCCTTATGGCATTGCACCGCGACGTGGCTGGGAAGCGATCAACTACTTCTACAACACGAACATCGACAAGCAGAACCAGTTGTATCTCGATGAACCCTGGTCCCGGCCGGGCGACTATGTACTCATGCGGGCGCTGACGGACCTCGTCTGCGTATCCTCGGCTTGCCCCGACGACATCGATGCCGCAAACGCCTGGGATCCCACGGACATTCATGTGCGCACGTATTCGGGCGCCGAAACCTTCTCTACAGCGGTGGCCTATCGCATGACAGCAGATGCCGACGCGGAACTGACCCGCGAAACAGCCTTCCATCCGCGGCTTGCGGCCCGCACGCGCAATTTCACGGAGTACCGCGGCTACTGGCTGCCCACGCGCTTCAACAACGAGGGCCCCGTCGAGGAGTACTGGGCTTGTCGTCTGAAAGCCGCAGTCATGGATCTCTCGCCGCTGCGCAAGTTCGAGATCACTGGCCCCGATGCCGAGGCGCTGCTGCAGTACTGCCTCACCCGCGATGTGCGCAAGCTGTCGACCGGGCAGGTGGTTTACTCGGCAATGTGCTACGAGAGCGGTGGCATGATCGACGACGGCACGCTGTTCCGGCTGGCGCAGAACAATTTCCGCTGGATCGGTGGCACCGATGTCGGAGGTCTGTGGCTGCGCGAGCAGGCAGCGAAGATGGGTTACAAGGCGTGGGTGCGTTCGTCGACGGACCAGCTGCACAACATCGCGGTGCAGGGCCCGGAGAGTCGTGCAATCCTGCAGCAAGTCATCTGGACACCCGCCGCACAGCCTTCCCTCGCCGAACTCGGCTGGTTCCGGTTCACCGTGGGGCGCATTGGTCACGCCGACGGCCCGGCGGTGGTCGTCTCGCGCACCGGCTACACCGGAGAATTAGGCTACGAGGTCTTCTGCCATCCAAAAGACGCAGTGGCTGTGTATGACGCGGTGTGGGCTGCGGGAGAGCCGCTTGGTCTGAAGCCGATGGGTCTGGAAGCGCTGGATATGCTGCGCATCGAGGCCGGCCTAGTGTTCGCCAACTACGAGTTCTCGGATCAGACCGATCCGTTCGAGGCGGGTATTGGTTTCACTGTGCCGTTGAATAGCAAGGCGGACGACTTCATCGGCCGGCAAGCGCTGCTGGAACGGAAGCAACATCCGCGTCACACACTGGTGGGTCTGGAGATATACTCAAACGAAGCGGTAGGTCACGGCGACTGCGTGCACGTCGGACGGGCCCAGATCGGCATTGTCACCAGCGCAACGCGCTCCCCGGTCCTCGGCAAGACGATCGCGTTGGCGCGCGTCGATACTCCGCTGAGCGCCATCGGCACAGCCATCGAAATCGGCAAACTCGACGGACAGCAAAAACGGCTGCCTGGGCGCATCGTGCGCTTTCCGCACTTCGATCCCGGGAAGACGCGAGTACGCGCCTGATCGGCAAGGTCAGCTGCTCCGCAAATAGGTTTCCATGGAGTCGTCCAGCGCCTTCACCCATGAGGTGTGATGCGGCGGTGACATGTTGCCGGTCATCAGCGAGCGATAGGCATTGTCGCGGTAACCCATGATGTTCTCGCTCTTGTGGTGTTCCCAGTCCATGAAGGTCCTGTTCACGGCCTCCACATCGAAGCTTGGATAGTCCGTCAACGCGATCAGGTCCTTCACGTAATCGCCCTGGAACCAGATCATCGCCTCGGCATCGGTGAGCTTCATCTCGCGGCGGCGCCAGGACTTGCTGTGCTTTGCCATCTTCTCCTTCGTCGGCAGCTTGATGCGGCCGAGGATCACATCGCGCGCGAACCAAGCCTGCGCGTCGAACATGTTGAAGGTGTAGAACTGGTCCTGCATGCCGATGTACAGCAGCTTCGGGTTGTCTTCCCAGACCACGCCCTGATAGAGCCCCAATGGCCACAGCCGATTCGCAGTCTTCAACCGCAGATCGTCAGGCAGGAACGGGAAGTGATGCTGATAGCCGGTGCACAGGATGATCGCATCCACCTCGCGCGAGGTGCCGTCCTTGAAGTACACCGTCTTGTTCTCGACTTTCTCGAGCAGCGGCACTTCCTTCCAGTTGTCCGGCCACTTGAAGCCCATCGGCTTGCTGCGATAGCTGACCGTCACGGACTTTGCACCGTACTTCCAGCACTGTGAGCCGATGTCCTCGGCCGAGTAGCTGCGGCCGATTATCAGGATGTCCTTGCCCTTGAATTCCAGCGCATCGCGGAAATCATGCGAGTGCAGCACGCGGCCGTTGAAGCCGGAAAGCCCCTCGAAATACGGCACATTGGGCGTGGAGAAGTGGCCAGAAGCCACGACCACATGGTCGAACTGTTCCGAATACATTCGATCCTTCTTGCGGTCGTGCACGGTAACCGTGAACAGCTTCGACTTCCTGCTGTAGGTCACCATCCGCACCGGCGAGCTGAAGCGCACCCACTTGCGCACCTTGGCCTTTTCCACCCGGCCCTTGATGTAGTTCCACAGCACTGCACGTGGGGGATAGGACGAGATCGGCTTGCCGAAATGTTCCTCGAAGGTGTAGTCGGCAAACTCGAGGCATTCCTTCGGGCCGTTCGACCAGAGGTAGCGGTACATGCTGCCGTGCACGGGCTCGCCGTGCTCGTCGAGGCCGGTGCGCCAGGTGTAATTCCACAGGCCGCCCCAGTCCTCCTGCTTCTCGAAGCACACGACTTCAGGGATCCTCGCGCCCTTCTTCGCCGCGGACTGGAACGCTCTCAGCTGTGCCAGGCCCGATGGGCCCGCGCCAATTACTGCAACTCGTGTCACGGCGATCTCCCTCAAGTCATCGAGTCAATCCGGAAAGAATCCTGCGGTGGTCGGTGCGCCATCGTCGAACTGGCTGAGCCAGTCGATCGTGGTGGCGCGAAAGCGTGTCAGTCCTTTGTAATCAGCGATCGGATCGGGCAGCGAGCGCAATACACGTGGCAGTCGTCGCGCCCACTTGGGAACCGTTGCAAGTTCACCCATACTGATCAGATAGCAGCGGATGACGAACAGGATGGCGTTGGAGCGCGGCAGCCGCCACAGGCTCTGCATTTCCACACGCAGATGCACCTTCTCGCCCACATTGGCCGGCGTCACGGTGGTGCGGTCCGGACCCCATTTCGGATAGTTCTCCGGACTGGTGTCGAGGCGCGGATTGATCGTCATCGTCCAGTTGAGTCGCCGCACCGGCTTGCCCTGCTGCAGGTTCAGCAGGAATTTCAGCGCGCGATCGAACACGCCGATCTCGTGCGCCAGTGGCACCGGCGCATGCCATTCCATGAAATTCATGCCCACATCGAAGTCCAGCGACCAGTCTGCCTGGGTGGTCACCATGCCGGCGTCCATCCACAGGTTGCCGTCGCGCTGGTCGACAATGCAGAAATCTCCCTGCGCCTGACGGGTGATGTACTCCATGGGCTCGTAGGGCAGCGTCGACCGGTCGCCGAAGGTGAAGGTGTGGTCAATGCCCAGCGGCCGGTTGATCCAGCGCCAGCGGTTGCCGTCGCGGGTCAGCGTGAAATATTCGGGATAGCTCTGCGCCTGCTGTTGCATTAGCAGTTCGAGCGTGTCCCATTGCGCGGTCATCATGTGCGGCAGTGCCTGGCAGCGCAGCGGGTCTTCTTTCAGCACCAGTGCGCGATCGTGCATCTCCGCCACATAGTGTTCGTCGACGTCGATCAGGTGCTCGTAAGCACTGTCCACGTGACCGGGCACATGCGGCTCGATATTGACCGCATACATGTAGCGGTCCTCGTGGAAGGGAAAAGGAAAGCGCAGGATGCCGGCCCGACTGTTGCGGAAGCTGAAGTCGTCGCGGAAGGTTTCCGCACGGAACGCAATGGCCATCTACGTAGCTCCTCGCGCGCAGCGGGTCCCGTGCGCATTACAGATCAAGTACCAGCTCCCGGCCATGAAAGCGCGACACGCAGATCATCACCTTGCTGTCCGAAGCCTTCTCGGAATCGGTCAGATAGTGGTCGTTGTGCTCCAGCGTGCCATCCAGCGCCAGAACCGCGGTCTCGCATTGGCCGCAGGCACCGCCCCGGCACAGGAACGGCGCGTCGACGCCAGCCGCCTCGACGGCCTCCAGGATGCTCTGCTGCTCGTCGACCGCAACCAGTGTGCCGGTGCGCTGCAGCACCACG
>JANPGU010000059.1:0-20483 GCA_031424095.1 Gammaproteobacteria bacterium | reverse complement strand
TGATCAGCGCCTCGCGGGCTTACCAGAACAATGTGGAGATCATGAATACATCCAAGGACCTCCTGCTCGCCACCCTGCGGCTGGGCCAGTAATCATGGCAGTCAATCCAGTTGCCGGCACCAGCAGCGGCGCATTGGCCACGGTCGCCGAGAAGGACAAACTCGGCCAGGCGCAGTTCATGCAGCTGATGATTGCGCAGCTGCGCAACCAGGATCCGACCAAGCCGATGGATCCATCGGAATTCCTCGGCCAGCTGGCACAGTTCGGCACCGTATCCGGCATCCAGGACATGCAGGCCTCATTGAGCTCGCTGTCGGATGCGCTGCGTTCGTCGCAGGTGCTCGGCGGCACCAATCTCGTTGGCCACGACGTGCTGGCTGCGGCGGACACCGCGGCGCTCGGCGCGACCGGCGATGTGCGGGGCGCCGTCACGATTCCCGAGGGCACCAATGCCGCCATGCTGGTGGTTACCGACGCCAGCGGGCAGCTGATCCGCAAGATGCCGCTGTCGACCCAGCAGGGTGACTCCGCATTCACCTGGGACGGCACCACGGATCTTGGCTCGCGCGCTCCGGCCGGCAACTACACCGTGACGCGCTTGCCAATGTTGGCGGCGCCGAACAGCAGCTGGAAACGCAGCTCTCGAGCCGGGTGGGCAGCGTCACCATCGATCCGGCCACCAACAGCCTCACCTTGAATACCAGTCTTGGACCCATCCCGCTCAGCCATGTCCGGCGAGTGATGTAAGGAGATACAGATGACATTTCGCATTGCATTGAGCGGCCTGAACGCAGCTTCGGCGGATCTGGGCGTCACCGCCAACAACATCGCCAACAGCGCCACCACGGGCTTCAAGCAGTCCCGCACTGAATTCGCCGAGCTGTTCGCGGTCTCGCCACAGGGTGTGGCTACGCTTGCGGCCGGTAACGGTGTGCGCGTTTCCGATGTCGCGCAGCAGTTCGGCCAGGGCAACATCTCCTTCACCGACAACAATCTCGACCTGGCGCTGAGCGGTCCGGGGTTCTTCACGCTGAGCGACGGTGGCGCATTGGCTTACACCCGCGCGGGTGCGTTCAAGACCGATGATGTGGGCAATGTGGTCAATGCGCAGGGGCAGCGGCTGCAGGTTTACCCGCCACTGGCCAGCGGCGGCTTCAACACGGGCTCGATGGCGGATCTGCGGCTGATTTCGGCCGAGAGCGCACCGGCATCGACGACCAATGTGGAAATGCTCATGAACCTGCCGGCCAATGCCGCGGTGCCGGCGAATGCGACTTTCGATCCCGCTGATCCGACCAGTTACAACCGCGCCACTTCGCTCACGGTCTATGACTCGCTGGGCGCGGCGCATACGTCGACGATGTATTTCGTGAAAGGCGCGGCGGCGGGCGCCTGGAATGCCCGCATGTATCTGGATGGCACGGCGGTGGGTGGCGCGCAGGCGCTGACCTTCAGCAATACCGGCCAGCTGACCGTGCCGGCCACAGGCCAGATCACTTTCCCGGCCTATACGCCAGCCACTGGCGCGGCCGACATGAACATCACCTTCGATTTCACGGGCGCTACCCAGTATGGCGCCAACTTCAGTGTCAACAACATCACGCAGGACGGCTATACCACCGGCCGCCTGATCGGCATGGACATCGACAAGAGCGGCGTCGTGCAGGCGCGCTTCACCAATGGCCGCTCGCTGACCCTGGGCCAGGTGGCGCTGTCGAACTTCGCCAACAACAACGGCCTGCAGCCGCTGGCAGACACCACATGGGCTGAAACATTCTCGTCGGGCCAGGCGTTGCGCGGCCAGGCCGGCAACTCGGGCTTCGGCCTGGTGCAGTCCGGCGCCCTCGAGTCCTCGAACGTCGACATCACCACGCAGCTGGTGAACATGATCACCGCACAGCGCAACTTCCAGGCGAATGCACAGATGATTTCGACGGCTGACTCGATCACCCAGACCATCATCAACATCAGGTAATCGACATGGACCGGATGCTATATGTCGCGATGACGGGCGCCCGCGAGACACTGCGGGCCCAGACCGCCAACAACCACAACCTGGCCAATGCCAGCACGACCGGATTTCGCGCCGATCTGCAGGCGTTTCAGGCCCGGCGCGTGGTGGGCGATGGCTTCGAATCGCGCGTATATGCAACCGCGGCTACCACCGGATTCGACGACACCTCCGGTGCGATGCAGGCCACGGGCCGCGATCTGGACGTGGCGGTGCAGGGCGACGGCTTCATTGCCGTGCAGTCGCCAGACGGCCGCGAAGCCTATACGCGCGCCGGCGATCTGCGGGTGGACACACTGGGCCAGCTGCGCACGGGCACGGGCCTTGCGGTGCTGGGTGATGGCGGTCCGATCTCGGTGCCGCCCAATGCTTCGCTGCTGGTGGGTGGCGACGGCACGATTTCGATCGTGCCACTGGGCCAGGGGCCCGACACGAAGGCAACCGTTGGCCGCATCAAGCTGGTGAATCCAGCGACTGGCGATATCGAGAAGGGCGCAGACGGTCTGTTCAGGATGAAGGATGGCACCGATGCACCAGCCGATGCCACGGCACGAGTGATGTCCGGCGTGCTGGAAAGCAGCAACGTCAACGTCGCCGATGCCATGGTCAACATGATTGAACTGTCACGCCGCTTCGACATGCAGGTGCGCGCGATGAAATCCGCCGAAGACAACGGTGCGGCCTCCGCGCGACTGTTGTCGATGCGCTAGCCGCTGGCCACACCGAAGGATATCTGAACCATGAATTCCGCACTCTGGGCCGCCAAGACAGGACTCGATGCGCAGCAGACGCGCATGACGGTCGTGTCGCACAACCTTGCCAACGTCAGCACCACCGGCTTCAAAAAGGACCGCGCGGTGTTCGAGGATCTGCTTTACCAGAACATCAAGCAGGTTGGTGCCGGCACTTCGCAGGACACCGTCTCGCCAACGGGCCTGAACCTCGGTACCGGTGTGCGCATCGTCGCCACCGAAAAGAACTACAGCCAGGGCGGCCTGAACAACACTGGCAATTCACTGGACGTGGCCATCAACGGTCGCGGCTTCTTCCAGGTGCTGATGCCGGATGGCAGCTTCGCCTACACGCGCGATGGCTCGTTCAAGATGAGTCCGGAGGGCGAACTCGTGACGTCGAGCGGCTACAAGATTCAGCCGGGCATCTCGATTCCGGCTGGCGCGCAGTCCATCACGGTCGGCAACGACGGCACGGTAAGCGCGCAGGTGGCAGGACAGTCGGCGCCCACCCAGATCGGCACGCTGCAGCTGACGGATTTCGTCAATGCCGCAGGGCTGCAGCCGCGGGGCGAGAACCTGCTGTCCGAATCCGCTGCCAGCGGCCCCGCGCAGACCAGCACGCCTGGACTCAATGGACTGGGCAGCCTGCAGCAGGGCTTCCTTGAAGGCTCGAACGTCAACGTGGTGGAAGAGCTGGTGAACATGATCGAAACCCAGCGCGCCTACGAGATGAACTCCAAGGCGATCTCGACCACGGACCAGATGCTGCAGTACGTGAGCAACAACCTGTGACCAACGCGACCTTCATGAGACTTGCCATGGGCATTGCCATCGTGGTGGTGCTGGCTGCCTGCGCCAGCAGCCCCCGTGCGCCGAACTTCGATGCCACGTGGCCGGAGCCGGTCGCGGAAGCACCCGTTGCATCGGGCTCCATCTATCAGGTTGGCCACGACATCGCGCTGTTCGAGAATTCCGTCGCGCGGCGCGTGGGCGACACCGTGACCATCAACCTGGTGGAGAGCACTGCCGCACAGAAGAGCTCCAGCACCACGACCTCCAAGTCCACCAAGGTGGATCTGCCGGGACCGACACTGCTGGGCGGGCCGGTGACGATCAATGGCAAGGAGATCCTCTCCGCCAACATCGAGAACAACCGCAACTTCGACGGGTCCGGTGACAGCCAGCTCAGTAACAAGCTGCAGGGCAGCATCACCGTGACCGTGGCGCAACGCCTTACCAACGGCAACCTGATGATCCGCGGCCAGAAGTGGATCGCCATCAACCAGGGGCGCGAGTTCATCCGCATCCAGGGCGTGATCCGGCCGATCGACATCCTGCCGGACAACTCGATTCCTTCCTTCAAGGTGGCTGACGCCACCATCTCGTACGGCGGACAGGGCGCATTGGCTGACGCCAATCGACCCGGGCTGCTGTCGCGTTTCTTCAATTCACGCTGGAATCCGCTGTGAAGAACATTGTTTCGCCCAATGTCCTGAAATGCCTGCTGGTCTTCGGCGCCTGTATCGTCGTCTCGGCGGCGCAGGCCGAACGCGTGAAGGATCTGGCTACGGTGGCGGGCGTACGCGGCAACCAGCTGGTGGGCTATGGCCTCGTCGTGGGTCTGGACGGCACGGGCGACCAGACCAGCCAGGCGCCATTCACCATCCAGAGCATCAAGAACATGCTGGCGCAGTTTGGCGTGACCATTCCGCCGAATGCGAATCCGCAGCTCAAGAATGTAGCAGCGGTGACGGTGACGGCGGACCTGCCGGCCTTCTCCAAGCAGGGCCAGACCATCGATGTGACCGTGTCGTCCATCGGCAATGCGGCCAGCCTGCGCGGCGGCACGCTGTTGATGACGCCGCTGCGCGGAATCGACGGCCAGGTCTACGGCATTGCCCAGGGCAACATGATCGTCAGCGGCTTCGGCGTGAAAGGCAGCGACGGTTCGAAGCTTTCGATCAACGTGCCCTCCAGCGGCCGTGTGCCCAATGGGGCGACGGTTGAGCGGGAGGTGCCCAACAACTTCAACGCCCAGCCCTATGTGGTGCTGAACCTCAATACGCCGGATTTCACCACCGCGGCGCATCTGGCCGGCAGCGTCAACAAGCTGCTGGGCGAGGACACCGCTCAGGCCATGGACGCAGTGTCGGTGAAGGTTGCCGCACCCATGGAACTGAATCAGCGGATCTCCTACCTGTCCACACTGGAAATGATCGAGGTCGAGCCGGGTGAAGCGCCGGCACGCGTGATCGTCAATTCCCGCACCGGCACCGTGGTCATCGGTTCGCGGGTGCGCGTGTCACCGGCAGCGGTGGCGCATGGTTCGCTGTCCGTCACCATCACGGAGCGTCAGGAGGTGAGCCAGCCGGGGCCGCTCTCGAAGGGCGAGACGGTGGTGACCCCGCGCAGTGAAATTTCCGTCACCCAGGACCAGGCCCGCATGTTCCTGTTCGATGCCGGCGTGAATCTCGATGAGATTGTCCGCGCCGTGAACCAGGTTGGCGCCGCACCCAGCGATCTGGTGGCGATCCTCGAGGCGTTGAAGGAAGCCGGTGCGCTGCGCGCCGAGCTCATTGTCATCTAGCGCGCATCATGGCCGTCGAATCGCTCAATACATCGTTCTACGCGGACCCCAAGGGTCTCGCCGCGCTCAAGCGGGAGGCATCGGCCCAGACGCCCGCTGCAGTGCGCGAGACGGCGAAGCAGTTCGAGAGCCTGTTCACGACAATGATGCTGAAGAGCATGCGCCAGGCGAGCCCGAAGGATTCGCTGTTCGGCAGCGATCAGCAGGATTTCTACCAGGACATGTTCGACCAGCAGCTCGCCGTGCAACTGTCGAAGGGCAAGGGCATGGGGCTGGCCGATGTGCTTGTGCGCCAGCTCATGCAGGGCGTAGGCACAACCGATGACCTTGTACCAACTTCGCCGGACGCGCCGAAGGTCGGCACTGCAACCCCGCCCGGATCTGCTGCAACAGCAAAGACCTGGCCGCCACGCACGGCCGAAGACTTCGTGCAGGCCATCCTGCCTGCCGCCACCGCTGCCGGCCGCGAGCTGGGCGTTGATCCCTCGACCGTGATCGCTCATGCCGCACTGGAAACCGGCTGGGGAAAATCGGTGCCTCTGGGTGCTGACGGTCGCCCCAGCTTCAATCTTTTCGGCATCAAGGCGGGCGGAGCGTGGAAGGGCGACACCAGCACCTCTTCCACCCATGAATTCCAGGGCGGACAAATGCGACAGGTCACCGCCGACTTCCGCAGCTATGCCTCGCCGGAACAGTCCATGAATGATTATGTGAAGCTGCTGCAGTCGAGTCCGCGTTATGCAAGTGCGCTCGGCACCGGCAGCGATGCGGCTGCCTTCGGACAGGCGCTGCAGCGCGGCGGCTATGCCACTGATCCGGATTATGCAACCAAGCTGTCCGCCGTGGCAGCGCGACTCAAGTCACAGGCAGGCATGCCGATAAGTACATCAGGTGCGAGCTGAGCATGGCATGCATCCCGCACTGGACGAGGTTTCTATAAATGGCTGACATGCTGAACGTTGCTGTGTCGGGTCTGCGCGCGTTCCAACGCGCGCTGGAGACCACCAGCCACAATATCGCCAACGTCTCCACGCCAGGCTACAGCCGGCAGACGGTAAATCTCGCCACGCAGACGCCGCAGACCTTTGGCAGCACGACGCTTGGCACGGGCGTGGTGGTCAGCAACATCAGCCGCTTCAGCAATGACCTGCTGGTCACGCAGTCGCAGCGGGCATCGAGCAGCCTGAACCGTCTCAGCGCCTATGCGGAGAAGGCCGGCTCGCTCAACAATCTTTTCGCGGACAGCTCCACGGGCATGTCCGCATCGCTGCAGCGCTTTACCAATGCGCTGCAGGGCGTGGCCAACACGCCTTCGTCCACCTCTGCCAGGCAGGTGCTGCTCTCCGAGGCCGAAGGCCTGGTGCAGCGGCTGCAGACCTATGACGCACGGTTGGACGAGATTGAGTCCGAGGTAAACCAGCAGCTCAGCGGCGAAGCGTCGGCCATCAACGGCATTACCGGCAACATCGCCAAGCTGAACCGGGAAATCGTGACCGCGCAGTCGCAGTCGGGACAGGCGCCCGGCGATCTGCTGGATGCGCGCGACCAGCAGATGGCGGCTCTGGCTTCGCGGCTCGACACTACCGTGGTCAAGGTGGGCGACGGTTCGATCAATGTTTTTGTCGGCAACGGGCAGGCGCTGGTGCTGGGTGGCACCTCTGCAACGCTCGTGGCAAAGCCGGATGCGCTGTTGCCGACGCGGGTCTCGCTGGCCTTCCAGTCACCGGGCATCACGGTCGACGTGACCAGCCAGCTCAGTGGCGGCAGTGTGGGCGGTCTGCTGGATTTCCGGCGCGAAATGCTGGATCCGGTGCGCAACCAGCTCGGACAAATGGCCGTTGCATTGAGCGCTGTGACCAATGCGCAGCACCGTGAAGGCGTTGACCTGGCGGGCAACCTCGGCGGCGACCTGTTCAAGGTCGGTGCGGTCGAAGTGCTGCCGGCAGTGGGCAACTCGCCTACCGGAACGATCACGGCGACCCGCACAGCCGCAGGTGCATCGACAGCCTACGACTATGTGATGCGCTACAACGGCAGCGCGTGGACGATGCAGCGTGCGGACAGCGGCGCGCCAGTGAGCTTCAGCGGCACTGGCACCAGCCTCGACCCCATCGTCGCCGATGGCATTTCAATGGTGATGGGCGGAACGCCCGCTACCGGCGATCGATTCCTTGTGCGCCCGATGGCGGCCGCGATCAAGGGCATGGATGTGGTGATCAGCGATCCGGCGAAGGTCGCCGCAGCGGCGCCAATCCGCACCGCCGCGGCCGTGGCCAACACCGGCTCCGCCACGATTTCTGCTGGTGAGGTGCTGGATGTCAGCAATGCACAGCTGCGCAGCAGCGTGACCCTGCAGTTCATCGACGCTACGCACTATTCAGTCAATGGCGTTGGCAGCAATGTCTACGCACCGGGCGACAACATCGATATCAACGGCTGGCGGGTGCAGGTCAGCGGCACGACCGCGGTGGGCGACAGTTTCACGGTGGCCAACAATGCCAGTGGCACCGGCGACAACCGCAATGCACTGTCGATGGCAACCTTGATGTCGACGGGCGTGCTGTCAGGCGGGGCCGAGTCGCTGAATCAGGCCGTGACGCGTTTCATCGGCGCGGTCGGCGTGGCCACCAACCAGGCCAACAGCAGCCGCGACGCACAGCAAGTCATCTATGACGACAGCCAGGCGGCTGTCGACGGCGTCTCTGGCGTCAATCTCGACGAGGAAGCCGCCAACATGCTGCGTTACCAGCAGGCCTATCAGGCCGCAGCGCAGATGATCAGCGTAACCCAGGCTCTCTTCGATTCCCTACTTCAGGCGACGCGCCGATGATCAACAGACTTTCCACCGCAGGCACGCATTCGACAGCCATCCGCGAAATCCTGAAGCAGCAGTTACAGCTGTCGAAGACGCAGACACAGGTGGGTTCGGGGTCGCGCATCCAGTCGCCGGCGGATGACCCCATCGCCACCACCCGCATTCTCGCGATGGAGCAGAACCGCGCGAGCCTCGAGCAGTACGGCAAGAATGCCGACCTGCTGGCCAACCGGCTGAGCATCGGTGAGCAGGCGCTGGCCGATGCCGGTGTGCTGTTGCAGAACGTGCGTGAACACGCCATCCAGGCCAACAGCGGTGCACTGACCGATGCAGACCGGCGCACCATTGCGCTGGATATTCGCGCGCGGGCGCAGGAACTGCTCGACATAGCGAATCGGCGTGACGGCAACGGTGAATATCTGTTCGCTGGCTTCTCGACCCAGACCCAGCCGTTTTTACGAACCGGCGCAGGCGTGACCTATGCCGGGGACCAGGGTGCACGGATGCTGCAGATCGGCTCCGATCAGCGTATTGCGGACGGCTTCTCCGGCGCGGACGTGTTCCAGCGCATCACCGAAGGCAATGGCACGTTCACCACGGCCACCGGCACGCATGCCGGCGCGGGTTCGATCGACAGCGGTCACGTGACCAATTCCGCTGCCTGGGTGCCGGGCAACTACACCCTGAACTTCACCACTGCCAGCACCTGGGAAGTGCGCGATGCAGGCGCCGTCCTGGTGGCCAGCGGCAACTACACCGCCGGCTCATCCATCGGCTTCCGCGGTGTGGAAGTGGTGGTGTCGGGAGATCCGGCAGCAGGCGACAGCTTCACCATGGCGCCAGCCACGAAGAAGGATGTTTTCGCCGCACTCGACGCGCTGGCGACAAGCCTGGAAGCGCCGGGAACGACTGCCGGCGGACGATCGCTGATCACCTCTGGCGTCAATGCGGGCCTGACCCAGGTGGACCAGGCCCTGAATCATCTACTGGATACGCGCGCGGTCGTGGGCGCCCGGCTCAATGCGGTGGACAACGCCGCTTCATCGCGGCAACAGCTCGACGATGAGTTGGCCGATTCGGTGGGTGCGCTGCGCGACGTGGACTACGCCGCCGCCATCAGCCGCATGAACCAGCAGCTCACCGGCCTGCAGGCCGCACAGGCTGCCTACAGCAAGATTTCACAGCTGTCGCTGTTCAACTATTTGTGATGCTGGTCTCACTCATGGTGAGACAGCGTGAACGAACCCTCAGTTTTTGATTGGTGGAGGGCGAACGGCTAAAGAAGCCGGCGAAGGCACCGATACATGTTCTGAAACGCGCAACGGCGGGCCAAGGCCGACCGAAGCACCCCGCCGGTTGGATAGCCGGTTGACGAGACAGTCTTTTTTCTTCCAAGGAGTTCTTTTCATGGCAATGTCGATTAACACCAACGTGTTGTCGCTGAACGCTCAGCGCAACCTGTCGACTTCGGCTTCTCAGCTGGCCACTTCGCTGCAGCGCCTCTCTTCGGGCCTGCGCATCAACAGCGCCAAGGATGACGCAGCCGGCCTGGCGATTTCCGAACGCTTCACCACGCAGATCCGTGGCCTGACCCAGGCTGCCCGCAATGCCAACGACGGCATCTCGCTCGCGCAGACTGCTGAAGGCGCGCTGGGTGAACTCACCAACAACCTGCAGCGCATCCGCGAACTCGCGGTCCAGTCCGCCAACGCCACCAACTCGGCCGGTGACCGTACCGCCCTCGACCAGGAAGTGCAGCAGCGTCTGGCTGAAATCGAGCGCATCGGTTCGCAAACCTCGTTCAACGGCCAGAAAGTCCTCGATGGCACCTTCGGCACCGCCCAGTTCCAGGTCGGCGCGAATGTCGGCGAGACGATCTCGGTCAACCTCACGACCGGCGTGAAGGCCAGCCAGATCGGGCAGGTCGCTTCGCTGACCTCTCCCAACGAAGTGACTGTCGGCAACCTGTCGGGCACCGGCACGATTCAGGTGGGCACCGGCACGGCAACGGTCGTCACCGCGGCAGCAGCTGGTCTTGAAGCGGGCCAGTCGATCGGCAGCGCCTACTCGAAGGTCAAGGCCATCAACGCCTCGCAGATCTCGGGTCTGAGCGCAACGGCGACGAACAACGTCGAGTTCCAGGTCGGCGCGACCACGGGTACGGCTGCAGGCGATCTTTACAGCCTGACGATCAACGGTCAGGCGATCTTCTCAGCCTTTGACCAGAACGCCAACGGTGTGCTCTCGGCGCAGCAGCTGACCGACGGCATCAATGGCAAGACCCAGCAGACTGGCGTGACGGCGACCCTGTCCGGCGGCGTGTTGCGCCTGACAGCTGCTGACGGTCGCGACATCGCGATCGGCCAGGACCTCGGCGGCGCAGCGGGTGGCGGCATCACGGCCGGCACTGGCGGTTCCACGACCGTCAATGGCGTCGTGTTCCGCGACGGACAGATCGGCGCGGTGGCCGGTGCCGGTGCGAACAGCGCGACCGCAGCGGCCGTCAACGGCGGCACGGTAAACCTGTCGGCTTCGGAGAACATCATCGTCACGGGCGATGGCCTGGCCCTGGGTTTCGCCACGGCGAACCAGACGATCACGAAAGACACGATCACGCTGGCGCAGCAGAACGTGTTGACCGTGGCCGGTGCCAACAGCGCCATCCAGCGTGTGGACGTGGCCCTGGCTGCAGTCAGCAACCTGCGCAGCTCGCTGGGTTCGATCCAGAGCCGGTTCGAGTCGACGATCAGCAGCCTGCAGACCACGACAGAGAATCTGTCGGCGTCCCGCGGCCGCATCCTCGACACGGACTTCGCGTCTGAAACCGCAAACCTGACCCGGGCGCAGATTCTGCAGCAGGCTGGCACCGCCATCCTGGCGCAGGCCAATGCGGCTCCGCAGAGTGTTCTCTCACTGCTGAAGTAATAGCGTCATGACCTGAAGGCGGCGGGTGGCAACCCCACCCGCCGCCAAGGATGCAGAGGCTAATGGACATTGCTTCGACGAAGGGGGTGACATTGGTGTCACCTGACCTTCCTGCAAGGACGGACCGGAACAAATCGACCGCGGAACCAGTACGTTCCGTGGTCTCTCCCGTTGCGGCGGCTCCTGAGCGCCAGCAGGTGGTGCGGCTCGAGGCGATCGCGCAGCAGCTGCAGGACTACCTGCGCGGCTCCGAGCGTGACATCGAGTTTCGCGTCGATGCCGACACGGGTTCGCAGGTGATCACGGTGCGCGATGGCTCGACCGGCGACATCATCCGGCAGTTTCCAGGGGAAGAAGTGCTGCGTGCCTTCAGGAATATGATTGCGGGCCGGGGCACACTTTTCGACACCACGATCTGAGACACTCGAAAACTAATGGCTAGTATCACCTCCAGCGGCATTGGATCCGGGCTCGACGTCAACTCGCTGGTCACACAGCTAGTGGCGGCCGAGCGTGCGGCGCCTGATGCGCGGCTGGCAAAGATCGATACCAAGCTCACTACGCAATTCACGGCATTAAGCCAGCTCAAGGGGTCACTGGGCGCGTTTCAGTCCGCGCTCGCCGG
Source organism: Gammaproteobacteria bacterium (assembly GCA_031424095.1). GTDB lineage: Bacteria > Pseudomonadota > Gammaproteobacteria > Steroidobacterales > Steroidobacteraceae > ZC4RG30. Next base: position 8,786 of record JANPGU010000059.1, on the reverse strand, counting down.
GCTGAAGGATGCCGCCAAGCTGATCGTGCGCAAGGCCACGGTCAGCGACGAGAAACATTTCGCTGCCACTGCATCGGGTACGGCCAGCGCCGGTGCGTATGATGTGGAGGTCATGCAGCTGGCGAAGGCCACGCAGCTGCGATCCGTCGCCTTTCCGGGAGGCTCAGCCTCGGTGGTGGGCACTGGTACGCTGACGCTGGATCTCGGCAGCGCCGGGTTTACGGTGGCGATCGACTCCACCAACAACACTTTGGCGGGCATCCGCGATGCGATCAACAAATCCGCCAACAATACCGGCGTGCGGGCAACCATTCTTACCGGCGCTGACGGCGCCCACCTGGTTCTTACAGGGGACAAGACCGGCCTTGCCAATGCCGTGACGGTGACGCAGAACGGTGGTGATGGTGGGCTTGCGCAGCTGGTCCACGACCCGCCCACTGCTTCGGCCTATACGGCAGTTGACGCGCAGGACGCGATCGTCAACATCTCGGGCATCGAGGTGCGCGGCGCAAACAATTCCATCGAGGGTGCCATCGACGGCGTGACCCTGACGCTGAAAAAAGCGGAGCCGGGCGTCACCGATATACTGGCCGTAACCAATGATGACGCCGCCGTACAGACCAAGGCGAGCACTTTCGTCACGGCCTACAACGCCCTGGCCAGCCAAATCGCCAAGTTGCGCAGTTTTGATGCGGCGACCAGGAAAGCCGGCCCATTGCTGGGCGATTCTATGCTGCTGAATATCGAATCTCAGTTGCGACGAATGGTGAGCAACCCCGTAACCGGTGCCACATCGCCTTATACGTCGCTGGCGAGCGTGGGCATCGCGTTTGGCACCGATGGCACAATGGCACTCGACGCTGCCAGGTTCCAGACGGCGATGACCGCCAATTCCACCGCGGTGAGCGTGCTTTTCGGCTCCACCGATGGCGTAGCGGCGCAGCTGGACAAATTTGTTGAGGCGCAGCTTTCTTCGGCCGGTGCCATTGCTGGTCGCACCGCCGGCATCGACGTGCAGCGCAAGGACCTGGTGTCGCGCCAGGCCGCGCTGAATGAGCGCATGGTCGTGTTCCAGACCCGCTATCAAAAGCAGTTCACGGCACTGGATTCGATGCTGTCGCAGCTGCAGTCCACGTCGAGCTACCTGACGCAGCAGCTGGCACAATCGACCAGTCTCGCCAAGAGCGCGGGCACCTGATTCTTCCGCCGCGGCGGGACTCAAGTCTGATCGATGGGTGCCGTTAAACTCCTTGTACCAACGGAGTTTGACGTATGTCGGCATATTCGCGCAGTTCCAGTCTCGCGGCCTATCAGTCGGTGGCGGCTCATGGCGGTGTAGCGGCGGCTGACCCGCACCAGCTCATTACCATGCTGATGGATGGAGCTTTGCAGCGCCTGGCCGCGGCGCGTGGCGCAATTGACCATGGCGCGATCGAATCCAAAGGCCGGCTGATTCATCGAGTGGTCGAGATCATCAGCGAACTTCGCGCCAGCCTGAACTTCGAGGCGGGTGGCGAGATTGCCGCCAATATGGGCGATCTCTATGACTATGCCAGCCGGCAGCTGATGCGGGCGAATCTCGAGAACCGCACCGATCTGCTGGACGAAGTCAGCCATCTGCTGCGCGAGATCCGCAGTGCGTGGATCCAGATTCCGACGCGGCGGAGCTGAAAAAAACATGCTCTCCCAGCTTCCGGCGGCACAGCGCTTGCTAGTACAGGGCGTCATGGCGTCAACAACGCAGCTGGTGCGGTGCCTTCTGGAAGGGCGCAGCGGGCCGGCGGTGCGGGACCTGATGCTGGCAAGACGACGGATGCTGACCGAACTGGCAGCGGAGCTGGCACTGCCGGATGCGGCAGCTCCGATGGTGGCCCTGCGGGCAGCAGTCGTTGAATCGGATCGCACGCTGGAGACGCTGCTCGCATAGGCGCTTCGGCACAAAGGATGTGGCATGTACGAAGGCGTCGATACAGTGGTGTTGCAGAACGAGCTGGCCTATGAGGACCTGCTTGCCGTCGGCTGGCGGCAGCTGTCCAGGGCGCTTGATCTGCCCACCGTGACCAGTATCGCCGACAGCAATGTACGGGTGCTGCAGGTGTGTGCAGCCATCGAGGAACAGGGTTCGGTCGAGAAAAAGGACGAGAAATCGCCACACTCCGCCGATCTGATGCGCCTGGAAGTGAAGATGAACCTGCTGCTCGATCTCATGGGGCAACTGCTTGCCGCTGCCAAGCCCCGCCCGCCGGCAACCAACATCCGCTTCAATGCGCTGGGTGCGGTGTGGCGAAGCACAGTGCCGGTCAGGGTTGGTGAGCAGGGGCTGCTCGACATCTACCTGCGCGACAGCCTGCCTCAGCCACTGACGCTGATCGCCAATGTCACCCACACCTCGGCCGATGGCCAGGTAAAGGCCGCGTTCTCCCCACCCGGCGAAGCAACCGCAGATCTGATCGAAAAGCTGGCGTTCCGCCGGCACCGGCGTCAGGTGGCTGGCGTCCGGCAGCCGCGCCGTTCGCCAAGTGAGACGGGGATCACACGCGTGCGCTGAGGACCGTCGCAGTGCGTCACTTTTCTGACGCAGATGACCTGTGACAATGATCGCCCGATCATTGTCGAACAGCTGGCAGGTCTCATGGCTACCGCAGAAAGTGAAGTACTCGCAGAAGTAACCGCCAACCGCGGACCCACGGGACAGTCCGCCGCCATCCGGCAGATCGTTGCGCTGATCGACCAGGTTGCCGCCCACGAGTCCAGTGTTCTGATCCTGGGCGAGTCGGGCACGGGCAAGGAAGTGGTCGCCCGCGCCATCCATCATTCGAGCCCGCGCCGCAACCGGCCATTCATTGCCGTCAACTGCGGCGCGATCCCGAGCGAGCTGCTGGAAAGCGAGCTGTTTGGACACGAAAAGGGTGCATTCACCGGCGCCGTGGCCACGCGCAAGGGTCGTTTCGAGCTGGCCGAGGGCGGCACGTTGTTCCTGGACGAAATCGGCGACATGAGTCTCACCATGCAGGTCAAGCTGCTGCGGGTGCTGCAGGAGCGGGTGTTCGAGCGCGTTGGCAGCGCACTGCAGTACCGCTGCAATGTGCGCATCATCGCCGCCACGCATCGCAACCTGGAAGAAGCCATCGCAGGCGGAAGCTTTCGCGAAGACCTGTTCTATCGCCTGAATGTTTTCCCCATCGACATGCCGCCGCTGCGTACGCGCATCGAGGATATGCCGACCCTGATCAGCAACTTCTCCGACATCAATCTTGCGGCTGGCCGCCAGCGCGTGCAATTGTCTGCGAATGCGCTGGAGTGCCTGACGCGATACAGCTGGCCCGGCAATGTGCGCGAGCTGGGAAACCTCATCGAAAGGCTGTCCATCCTGTGCGCAGGTCGCATGGTGACGGCTGCGGATCTGCCGGCGCGCTATCGCCCACGCGACTGGACGCCGGCTGCGGAAGCGGACCTGGTGCCGGCGATTCTGCCTTTGCAGCTTGAGCGGGCTGCCGCACCAGCCGCGCTGGTTGAGATGCCTGCGGTGGAAGATGGCATCACTGAACGCGAAGCGTTGCTGCTGCTGGACGATCCCGCTCCGCAGGGTGCGCGGCTGCCACCGGGTGGCATGGATCTGCGCGCACACGTGGCGGCGATTGAAGAGTCATTGATCCGCCAGGCGCTGGAGCGCTCGCATGGCATCGTTGCGCAGGCGGCCCGCCTGCTCGGTCTGCGTCGCACGACGCTGGTGGAGAAGCTGCGCAAGTTCGACATCCGTGGCGTGGACGATTCGGAAGACTGACGCTTTGGATGCCTTTTATGTGACGTATGTCACGTGAGAGGCAGGGTATGGCCGGCACGGATATTGCTCTGTTCCGTAGCATGCAGACTCCAAACGAAACTCTGACACCGCAGCGCGAACCCGTCGTGGTCGACAGCGCAACCCGCGCGCTCTACGCGCTGGCGGCCCGGGTGGCCGGCACCGATTGCACAGTGCTCATCAGCGGCGAATCCGGCACTGGCAAGGAAGTGCTCGCACGCTTCATCCATGACCGCTCGCCACGTGCCAGGCAGGCTTTCGTAGCCATCAACTGTGCGGCCATTCCCGAGAACATGCTCGAAGCCATCCTGTTCGGCTACGAGCGCGGGGCCTTCACCGGCGCGACCAATGCGCATGCCGGCAAGTTCGAGCAGGCCCAGGGTGGCACGCTGCTGCTGGACGAGATCACGGAAATGCCGCTGGCGCTGCAGGCCAAGCTGCTGCGGGTGCTGCAGGAGCGCGAGGTTGAACGCCTCGGCGCGCGCGCCATGTTCAGCCTGGATGTGCGCGTGGTGGCAACCACGAACCGCGACCTGAGGGTCGAGGTCAAGGAAGGTCGCTTTCGCGAGGATCTCTACTACCGGCTCTGCGTGTTCCCGATGCTGATTCCCTCGCTGCGCGACCGGCGCGACGATGTGCTGCCGCTGGCGATGCGACTGCTGGAGATGCGCAGCCCGCCCGGGCAGCGCATTCCGGCCCTGGCGGCCGATGCGGCGCAGTTGCTGCTGGGCTATGACTGGCCGGGGAACATCCGCGAACTGGACAATCTGCTGCAGCGGGCGATGATCCTGGCCAATGCGCCGGTGATCGAGGCCGCGCATATCCGTATCGAAACGCTGCGCGAGGGCGCGGCACCGCGCGCGACTGCGCAGGTGGTTGCGATCGGCAAGGCGCTGCGCGGCTCGCTGCGCGCTACCGAGAAGCGGATCCTGCTGGATGCACTGCGCGGCAGCCAGAGTCGCCGCGAAGTAGCGGCGAGCCTTGGCATCAGTCCGCGCACCCTGCGCTACAAACTGGCGCAGCTGCGCTCAGCCGGCGTTGACGTGCCGGCAGCCTGAGGAAACCTGAACCCATGAGCAACATGCAGATCGACAGTGTCCTGGCGCAGATTCGGGCGCTGCAGCAGCAGACGAAGATCGGCACCACGCCGCAACTGCGGTCCGGTGCGGACCTCGCTGGTGTGCAGGGCGCCGGTGGCAAGCCGCAGGTCAGCTTCGCCAATGTGCTGAAGCAGGGCCTGGACAAGGTCAACGAGGTGCAGACGTCATCGTCCAATCTGGCAACGCGCTTCGAGCGCGGTGATCCGGGCGTCGAGCTGTCGCAGGTGATGATCGAATCCCAGAAGGCTTCGGTGGCGCTGCGCGCGACCGTCGAAGTGCGCAATCGCCTGGTCAGTGCGTACCAGGAAATCATGAACATGCCGATTTAATGAGGCCTACGAATGAGTGCTGAAGGTACACAGATGCCCGTGCAGACCGGTGGCGGCATGGCCGGGCTGCGTCCAATGCTGCTGCTGATCGGCGTCGCCGCCGCAGTGGCAGTTGGCGTTGGCGTCGCACTCTGGTCGCAGGGTCCCACGTACAGCCTGCTGTTCGGCAACCTGGCGGACGCGGATGCGGCGCAGGTTACGCAGTCGCTGGATCAGTCCGGCATCCAGTACAAGGTCGAGAATGGCGCCGTGATGGTGCCTGCCGAGCATGTGTCCGAGGCACGCATGAAACTCGCCGCCAAGGGTCTGCCTGGCACCAGCGGTTTCTCGCTGATGGAGAAGGATCCCGGCTTCGGTGTCAGCCAGTTCATGGAGAACGCCCGCTACCAGCATGCGCTGGAGCAGGAACTGGCACGCACGATTTCGAGCCTGAAGTCGGTGGAGGATGCCCGCGTGCACCTGGCCGTGCCGCAGCAGTCTGCGTTCGTGCGCGATCGCCGGCCCGTCAGTGCATCGGTGTTCCTCAAGCTGCGCGCTGGACAGCGCATGGATCGCGAGCAGGTGAACTCGATCGTCAACCTGATCGCATCGAGTATTCCGGAACTTGCGGCTGACCAGGTGACGGTGGTGGACAACCAGGGCCGGCTGCTGTCGGCGCCGGACAAGCATGATGAATTCGCCGCGCGCGAGCAGCAGATGGACATCGCGCGCCGCATGGAAGAGGATTATTCGCAGCGCATCGAGTCGCTGCTCGCGCCGCTGCTTGGACCAGGGCGCGTGCGCGCGCAGGTGGTGGCCCAGATCGAGATGTCGTCGACCGAAGAGGCGCGCGAGCAGTACAAGCCGGACAGTCAGGTCGTGCGCAGCGAGCAGACCAGTGAGGAGGCGAGTCGTTCGGGAGCCGGCGGCGCACAGGGTGTGCCGGGTGCTCTGACGAATCAGCCGCCGGAAGGCGGGAAGGCATTGCCACCAGGCGCCGCCGCGACGGCCAAACCTGCTGCTGCGGATGCGGCCGCCGCTGCAGCGGCGACCGCGGCGCCTGACAACACTTCGAAGCAGGCCACGCGCAACTACGAAATCGATCGCACCGTTGCCTATACCCGGCAGCCTGCCGGTCGGCTGCAGCGCCTCTCCGTTGCCGTGCTGATCGACAATCTGCGAGCGACCGCTGCGGATGGCAAGGTCGCGGAAACCCCGCTGACTGAAGAGCAGCTGGCGCGCATCAATACATTGGTCCGCGATGCAGTGGGTTTCGACGAGGCGCGCGGTGATCGTGTGTCCGTGGTCAACCAGAGCTTCCTGGCTGAGCCGGCGGCGGTGGCAGAAGAACTCAGCGGGCCATCGATCTGGGATCGCCCCATGGTGCGCGACATTGCCAAACTGTTTGCGGGGCTCGTGGTGCTGGTGCTGTTGCTGCTGATGGTGGTGCGGCCGCTGGTCACGAACCTGACCGCTGCAACAAAGATCATGTTGATGCCTGCGCAGGCGCCGGCCGGTGCTGCGGAGGGTGCGCCGGGCGGGGCAGCGGCAACGCGCTCCGGTACAGCGATTGCCTATGAACAGCAGATCGCACAGGCCCGCAGCCTGGTGGCGAAGGATCCGGCGCGGGTTGCGCAGGTGGTGAAGGAATGGGTGCAGAAGGATGAATAGGAGTGAGTGTGGCGCAGCTTGATACGCCTGCTGGCAACGACATCAAGGTTCAGCCCTGGAGCGCACCTGCGATCGGTGCGGCCGGAGCGGTCCGGATCAGGAAGCCGCAGGAACTGCAGGGTGGCGAGCGTCGTGCCTGGCATGATGCGGAGGTCGCGGGTCGCGCTGCGGGCCTCGAAGCCGCACGCGCCGAGATCGATGCCCGCATGCAGCACCTGGCAGGCACAGCAAGCCGGCTGGAACTGGTGCTGCAGACGCTGTCGCGACCGCTGGCCCACCTGGACGACACCATACACCAGCAGATCGTAACGCTGGCCGCGGCACTGGCGCGCGGACTGCTGCGACGTGAACTGCGTGCGGAACCCACGCAGATCATTGGCATCGTCCGCGATACCGTCGCGCTACTGCCCGCCAGCGCACGCGGCGTGCGCGTGCTGCTGCATCCCGAAGATGCGGCGCTGGTGCGCGAAAAGCTCAGTACGGCCGGCCCCGAGCAGGCATGGTCGATCGTCGATGATCCGGTGCTGTCGCGCGGCGATTGCCGGGTACATACCGACTACGCGCAGATCGATGCGCGCGTCGAAACGAAATTGAATGAAGCGCTGACGCTGCTGCTGGGTGACGAACGCAGCACGCAGCGCCAAGAAGGCGAGGCATGACCGCGCTGCGCCGTCCATCGGCGCCTTGGCGCGAACAGCTGCAGCGGTCGATCCGCACGGCTGCCACCCTGCCGCCGCCACCGGTGGAGGGACAGCTGACGCGCATGATCGGATTGACGCTGGAGGCCGTGGGCTGCCAGGCCGCGATCGGTGATCGCTGCGAAGTGATGGCCAATGACGGCGCTTCGATTGAAGCGGAGGTCGTGGGGTTTTCGGGCGACCGGCTGTATCTGATGCCCACCGGCAGCGTGCATGGCGTGAAGCCCAGTGCGCGGGTCATTCCGCGTCCCGGCGCAGATTTCATGCGTGTGGGCCCGGAACTGCTGGGCCGTGTGATCGACGCTGCGGGCCAGCCACTGGACGGGCGCGGACCGATCTACGCCGAAGATCGCACGCGCCTTGCGGGCGTGCCGATGAACCCGCTGCAGCGCGCTCCCATCGAGCGAACGCTGGATGTGGGTGTGCGTGCCATCAATTCACTGCTGACCGTGGGGCGCGGCCAGCGCATCGGCCTGTTCGCAGGCTCAGGCGTGGGCAAGAGCGTGCTGCTGGGCATGATGGCCCGCTACACCGAAGCCGATGTGATTGTGGTTGGCCTGATCGGTGAGCGCGGTCGCGAGGTGAAGGAATTCATCGACAAGATCCTTGGGGAAGCAGGGCGGGCGCGTTCGGTGGTGGTGGCGGCCCCGGCCGACAGTCCGCCGCTGATGCGCATGCATGGCGCGTCGATGGCCACGGCGATTGCAGAATATTTTCGCGATCAGGGGCAGAACGTGCTGCTGATCATGGATTCGCTGACGCGCTATGCGCAGGCACAGCGTGAGATCGGCCTTGCCATCGGCGAGGCGCCAGCCACGAAGGGCTATCCGCCCTCGGTGTTCGCGCGGCTGCCGCAGCTGGTGGAACGTGCGGGCAACTCTGCGCCCGACAGCGGTTCCATCACGGCGTTCTACACCGTGCTCACCGAGGGTGACGATCAGCAGGACCCGATTGCTGACGCGGCGCGCGCGATTCTCGATGGGCACATCGTGCTATCGCGCAGGATCGCGGAAGGCGGGCAATATCCCGCCATCGACGTCGAGGCCTCGATCAGCCGCGTGATGCATGACATCGTGCCAGCGGCGCAACTGCAGCAGTCGCGACGACTGAAGCAGTTGCTGTCCATCTATGAACAGAACCGCGAACTGATCGCGATTGGTGCCTATAAGGACTGCGCCGATCCGCGCGTGGATGCGGCAATTGCCGC